>JALHHX010000002.1:0-51048 GCA_022837245.1 Lentisphaerota bacterium | reverse complement strand
CGGACTGTTGCCGCTCATGGCGGCTTCGTCCATGCCCCACAGTCCGGCATACTTGCGTAACAAAACTCCTGCCCTCGGCATTTCGAAAATGCGAGCGGAAAAGCTTGTTGTAAAGTTTTTCCCTGGAATGCCCAGCTGTATCATCGGCGGGAGCAACAGCACGTAAAGCAAGCAGACGGCAATTATGGCCGCAACAACGCGGCCCGCCAAGACGCGGCGTTTATGGCGGCGCAATGTGCGCCATAAGTTCGCTACCGCCGCCGGGCGCTGGCCACCGGAATCAGGAAGCGTCACGAGAAGCCTTTCGCCAAGTTGCCAGTCCTTCGACGCAAACGCCTTCGCTATACGCAGACAATCGCGGTTTCGCGTCTTCTCAGGGATCGAGTCGAGCTCCTCCTCGAAAGCGTCTTTTGTCGGAGAGAGCGTGCGGTATTCCTCGATAAAGCGTTTGGCGCGTTCGTAGTTCTCCGCGGACATCTCGATACCGATGATTTCGGAGAGCTGGTCGCGTCTGCGGAGGCGGTTCTGCGCGGCAGATCCAAGCGTGCGGAATTCGTTTAGCATGTCGCGACCGTTGGGGCCGACCGGCTCGAATGCGAGCGGTTGGGACGCATAGTTGACGGCCCAGTCGTACTGGCGCGACTCGACAGCGCCTTTGAGCTTGCGCAGCGCGGCGATGGCGTTTTCGTAATCGCGGGCGTTAGCCCCGCAGACGCCGCAGAACTGTATGCCGACTTGCTGATCCGCCCCGCATTCGCGGCACTGCTCGCGTCCGTCCCATCCGCATTCGCCGCAAAAACGCTTGCTGAGCGGGTTGATGGTGTCGCACCACTTGCAGCGCCAAGTCGTTTTGACAGTGGGGCGCTCGGTCTTTGATTCGGCAAGCATGATCTTGAGCGCGGCGTTGAAGCCGGCGACGCTCTGGAAGCGTTCGTCGCGGTCAGTCTCCAGTGCCTTGCACACGAGTGGGCGCACAGAGACGGGCAGATCCTCCTCGCGGAAATAGCGCGGGTTTTTGCCAGTCAGTATAAAGTAGAAGAGAGCGCCCAGACCGTAAACGTCGGCCCGTTCGTCGGACACCGCGGCGTCTGTCTCCTGCTCCGGCGCACCGTAACCAATAGAAATGAACTTGTCGCCAGCTACGGTGAGATCGGTCGATGCTCCGGGGAGCGTGAGACGCGCGAGGCCAAAATCAACAATTTTCGGCTCTCCTGCCGAATCCATCAGGACGTTGGATGGCTTCAGGTCGCGGTGTATCACACCCGCCGCATGAGCGGCTTCTATGGCATGCCCGATTTTGAGAAGGAACACAGTGCCATCCTCCAAACTGAACGGGCCGTTGCCCTCGACGTAGTGTTCAAGCGTCTGCGGGGGGCATGGGGCGTCGGGATCGGTTTTCGGGAGCGCTCCCTCGACATACTCCATGACGATGTACGGGCCATCGGCGTCCTCGCCTATGGAGTAGATATGCACTATATGCACGTTGTTGAGGGAGGCGGCAGCCTTCGCCTCATGCAGGAAACGGCGGCGTATGGCGTTGTCCGATCGCAGATCCTTTTTAAGGCGTTTAATTGCGACGTAGCGTCCGAGCCGTTTGTCCACCGCCAGGTACACCACGCCCATGCCACCAGCGCCGATTTTGGCCCGCAACGAATAATTGCCGAGATCCGCCGCCTTGTCCGCTCCTTGAAAAGGCGACGGCACCACAGGGGCGACGGGACGCCTGGCCTGCTGTGGAATGAGCTGCGTCTCGAACTCCACTTCATCCGTCCGGACATCTGCTGGTTTCTCTTCGTTCAAATTCTATAAGCCTCATGTGTTGAAGTGGGGAATTTTATCAAAACCCCCAGAATATGGAATAGCGGTTTTACACGCCCACTTGCACGCCCACTTGAACGGATCCAATCAACCCGCCACCATCATGGACTATGAGCGAGGGGCCGCGGAAGGAGCCTTCGAGCAAACCGCCTGGCATGATATGCGCGGAGCTTTCGACGGAAACCTCGGCATGGAGCGCGCCGGATATTTCGAGCTCTGTGCAGGTGAACGGCGAATCCAGCTTCACGTTGTTCTCGGCCGGAACGATGACTCGACCAGTAATGTTGTGTATGGATTCTCCACGGAATTTCGCGTTTGAGCGCATTTCCAACGCCTCAGACGCCGTTATGGAAACCACCGGGGTGACGTCCCCATCGAGCACCACGCGCTGTCCCGTTATCGTGAGGCCATCGGAAAACTCGGCATCGGCCGTGACCGTGACATTCCCAATCGTCAGGATGTCCTCCGTGTGCTTCCCGCCGACAGTGACGTCCTCTGTGATGAGCTTCGTTTTGCACTTGGGGCAGTACGAGTTCTGCATACGCCCCGAGACTGTGTGCGAATAGCCGCACGAGTAGCAGATGACAAGGCGCTTCTGGGGCACCACAACGTTGGCTGACGCCCTTGCGGGCGACAGCGCCGCCGAGGCGTCCGCAGCGGCAGCCGCCTTAGCGGAGGCTACTTTGGCGGCGCCTGCGTCTTCATCCGCGGATTCGTGGATCTTGGCCTTGACGCCGCCTTGTTTGCGTGCGGACGCTCGTTTCAGTGCCTGGACGGAAGCAAACCCGTCTATGACGTTTGGATCGTCGCGCTTTGCCATCTGTCGTGCCTGGGACCCGGACGCCTACCAGACCTATTTCTTCACGCCAGCGGATGAAGCGGACCCAGACTGTGGGGTGGATGCGGAGCCACCTGACGAAGACGTACTGGCTGACGGGGAATCACCAGTTCTCGCGGCGCCCGATGAATTGACTTCGGACTTGCCGACGAATGTCACGCCGTCCTCGACTGTCAGGCGTTTGGCGCTGATGTCGCCCTGCACACGCGCGGTGCTCTTCATCTCGATGCGGTCTTTGACCACGATGTTGCCGGTGATGCTCCCGGAGATGGAGACCGATTCAGCGTTGATGTTGCCTTTAACCACCGCGTTCTTGCCGAGCATGGCCGAGCCGGCGCAATTAAGGTCGCCGTTTAGCTTGCCGTCGAACTGTATGTTGCTGGCGCTCTTTATGGTGCCTGTGATTTCAATGTCTTCCGCAATTATTGTTTTCGCTGTTTTGTCTGTTGGATTATCCATGGTTTTGTTCCTTGTTGCTTGTTCGATTATATCACCCTTGAAAAAAAACGCCGCAGGCTCACGGGAAGAAGCCGGGGTGGTCGAGACCCGTCGTTTCGGGCAGCCCGCACATGAGGTTCATGTTCTGCATGGCGGAGCCCGCCTGCCCTTTCATCAGGTTGTCGATATGCGAGACAATCCGAAGCCGGTTGCTGCGTTGGTCAATGCTGACCACGATGTTTGCGTAGTTGGAGCCGCGCACGTGCATGCTGCCAACGAATGCCGAAGACGGGAACACGCGGACGAAGGGGCTGTCTTTGTAGAATTCCCGGTAGATGCCAACCATTTCCTCTTCGCTGATTGAATGGACGAGATCGGCGTACAAGCACGACATTATGCCTCGGCTGACCGGCACGACCTGCGCCGTGAATGTGACCACCACTGGCTCGCCGGCGAGAAGCGAAAGCTCGCGCTCGACTTCGCAGACGTGCTGGTGGTCCGCCAGTTTGTAGGCGTTCATCATTTCGTGGCGGTTCGGATAGTGGAAGGCCGCGTTTAGCTTTTTCCCGGCGCCTGAGATGCCGGATTTGCAGTCGCATATCACGGAATTGGCGCGGAAGGTTTTCGCCGCGGCGGCAGGCGCCAACCCTAGGATGCAGCTAACGGCAAAACAGCCGGGGTTGCCTACTATGCGGCGTTCGGCGTTGATTTCGGAGCGGTGGAGCTCAGTCGCGCCGTAAACGGAAAGCGGCAGCAGCCCGGGGTCGGCATGCGTGGTGGGCTTGCCAATGCGGCGTGCGTATTCCGCATACTCTTCCACGGTATTGAAGCGGAAGTCGCCGCTGTAGTCGATGACCTTGGCGCCCTTGTCAAGCTCCGCGCGCGCTCCGTTCATCCCGACTCCGTCGGGCGTGGAGAAGAACACCACGTCAGCCGGTTCGAGAGCTGCGGGGGAATCCGGAGCGAGCACCGGCATGTCGCAGAATCCCTTCAGATGTGGATAAATGTCGGAGATTGGCTGGCCGACGCTCTCAAGCGCGACGAGCGCCTGTATTTCCGTTTCCGGGTGGCGCAGGAGCAGCTCGATTATGCCGATTCCGCCATATCCGCTGGCACCGATGACTTTTACTTTGATCATTTTATGAACTATGCGTTGTTGTTGATTTTATCGCGCCCCGTCCAGAGCGGAGGCGGCGTGTTTACATTGTCTAAACGTTTTCGAAGAGTTGTCCGGACACCGGAATGTCAACGCGCCGGATCCCTATGTTCTCAAGGTTTTTCTTGTGCGCTTCGCAGTAATCTGGCTCACCATGCACGCAGAAGGCGCGCTTGACGGTCTTTCCGAGTGCCTTGGCATAGTTGGTCAGTCCCGTCTTGTCGGCATGCGCCGAGAGCTCGTTTATGGTGTAAACCGTGGCCTTGAGTTCGTATTCCTCGCCGAAAATCTTCACGATGGGCTGGCGCTCCACAATTCTGCGCCCGAGCGTGTTCTCTGCCTGGAAGCCGGTGATCAGGACGATGTTTAGAGGATCGCCGATGTTGTTCTTCAGGTGGTGCTGTATGCGTCCGCCTTCGCACATGCCGGAGGCGGAGATTATCACAACCGGCCCCTTCACTTCATTGAGCGCCTTGGATTCGTCCACGGACTGCGTGAACTTGAGCCCCGGGAATTTGAACGGATCGTCGTTGGCTTGGAGCATCTCCTGTGTGAGGGCATTGTAGTAGCCCATATGCTTTTTGTGTATCTCCGTGGCTTTGAGCGACAGCGGACTATCAACATATACGGGCACGATCGGAATTGCGCCGCGCTCGACGAGGTAATTGAAAACGTAGATGATCTGCTGAGTGCGCCCGACGCTGAACGCGGGAATTATCAGCTTGGACTTGTGCTGCACGATGAATTCAATGTAGTCTTTGAGACGGCCACGCACATTTTCGCGGGTGGGGTGATCGCGGTCACCGTACGTGCTTTCGGTGATTAGCACGTCCACTCCCTTCTCAACGACGGGGTCGTTAAGGAACGGGGTGTCCTTCTGACCGAGGTCGCCCGTGTAGAGCAACCGGCGGGGCTTCCCGTCCTTTTCGTAGTCGAGCGTGCAAGTGGCGGATCCCAGAATGTGCCCAGCGTCGCGGAAGGTGAGCTTCATGCCCGGCACGATTTCACGCGCCTCTCCGTATTCCAGCGTCTCGAAATGCCGCATCGTCGTGTCAACGTCATTCTGGTCGTACAGGATTTCAAACATTGACAGACCCTGCCTCGCCCTTTTCTTGTTCACATACTCCACGTCCTTTTCCTGAAGATACGCCGAGTCGCGCAACATTATTTCCGCCAGATCCCGAGTCGGAGGTGTGCTGTAAATCTTCCCTCGGAACCCGAGGCGCACAAGCGCCGGGATCCTGCCACTGTGATCCACGTGTGCGTGGGAGAGGACTATAACATCGACCCTCGCGGCGTCGAAGGGTATGCGGCGGTTCTGCTCAAACGATTCCTTGCGTTTTCCTTGGACAAGTCCGCAATCAAGCAAGACATTTTTGCCATTGTATTCCATCAGGTGCATGGAACCAGTGGTTGTCTGCACTGCACCGTAGAACCTTATATTGAGCATGCGCTTTCCCTCCTCATGTAAAATGCGTTTTTTTAACTGTTTAGTTTTACCATATTAGCACAAAATGTGCCGAGAATACAGCAAATCTCATCAACCCCACATCCTTCTGATGAGCGTCTCGACGATGAGCCTGCGGCGGGGCCCGTCGATGTCGCCCCCCTCCGTATCGAGGATGATGCGGCGCAGAACACGCACGTTGCAGACGCATACATCGTCAATTCTCTCCTCGTCCTCCGCGAAGCCGTCGCCCGCGAAGCAAACGACAGGCGTCACCGCGATCCCGTTGGGCATGGCCTCCTCCAACAGCGCCGCAAGCTCAAGCGCCGCCTTGCGTACCTGCGCCACTGGCGAACGGCGGGGGATCCTGCCGCGGACTTTGAGCATACCGCGTTCTATCGTGACAGGCCCGTCCCAGTTCTTCGTCTCCACCACGAACATCGTGTCAGGTCCCACTATGATGTGGTCGAAGTCGCCGCCGCCCGCAAGCGCCTCCGCACCACTCCTCGGCACCCCGTGGAAAACATCCCACCCCGCTGGCAACAATGCCAACTCGCGTGCCACGATTTCTTCGCCTCTCGCACCTTTTAAAAAAGCCTCGAAACGCCTGCCCGCGCTATCGAACGCCATCCACGCCACGCCAACCAGCGCCAGCAGAAGCAGCGCGGCTACGCCAGTGGCTATCGTAACCGGGAACAGGCAGTTAAGGAGCCAGCCAGCAACAAAGACCACAAGCAGAAATGGCCAGAAGATGCTGAAGAAACCCATGAAGCGCACACGCGCCCCGGGACTCCCGCTGACGGACGCGAAACCATCCGCTTTGGAAGAGGTGACATGCGGCTTCCCCATCACCCGATCTCCAGCTTCTTCTGCGGGATCGATTTGGTCGACGGAAGTTCCGCCACCACTCCGCCGTCCGCGCGCCTTAGCGCAGCCGAACCATCGCCTGGCTCTACCACGTACGCCCCGCCATTGCGCGCATGCAGCACCACGCCAAGCATTATAGCGCGCTCAAGTCCGTCGCCAGTGCTGAAGTTCCATACTTCATCAGGCTGCGACAACCTCCCCGCCCCCTCGTATATTGATTCGGCACGCATGGACTTCACATGCTCGACAAGCGCCGCATCGTTGGGGAACGCCTTCGCGCTCTTTTCGATGCATACGGGATTGCGCTCGACCGCCGCTTTCATGAACGGCTCCGCCTCGGTGCGCGAAAGATCCCGCCACGCATAGAAGGCAAGGCGGCAGTATTCGTTTTTGTCCCTGAGCTCTTCGACGCGGGCGATTATGTCCTCGCGTGTCATTCCGGGCTTGATATTCAAGGGCGGCTCGGAACGGAAAGCCTTCTCCGCAGGATTAGGCATGCGTGGGACCGTGTGGCAGAAGTCGATCAACTTGCGTACCGTCTCGTCAGCATCCAAGCAAGCCGTCTTGAAGCGCTTGACAAGGCGCTCGGTGTCCTCTTCGTTGGAAATATCGACTGGATGCTCCGTGAGGTAGTCCTCGAGGTCGTTGAGGATGAGGCAGCGGTCGCAGTTGCGCTCGCTGGAAAACTCTGATTGCTCGATTTCCGCCAGCAATTTGTCGCGGGTGTTGTCGGTTACTTTGTAGGAGGAATCCTGCTCGTAAGCGAACGCGCGCGCGATGGGGAGGTAGTGTTTACGGCCGTTTATCTCCGCACGGACAAGCACGCACTTATGGCACTCGGGAGCTTGGCGCAGGAAGTTGCCCAGCATCTCCGGCGTGAGCGGTGTGCTGAGGTAGTTTGAAAGTTTTTTACGGAAATCCTTGTAGACCTCGGGCGAGATAGTGGCATCGGGATACATGATGTGTATGGTTCCCGAGGAGTGCGTCACGAGCGTCACGCGCTCGTTCTCGAGCGAACGCCGCGCCTGGCCGGATAGCGCCGTGCCGTTGAACCACATTTTCTTCGTCACAATCCGGCGGTTGTTTGTCAGGAGACCCTCGTCCAGATCGACGAAGTTCTGCGAATGCAACGGCGTCGCCATCATGAAGATTTTCTCCAATGGAATTTCCAGCACGATGAAGAGCGCCGCCGCGTAGAGCGCCGCCAGCGAAACGCATTCGCCCGCACCTGTGCTGTAGCCCTCGCGCAGTTCGAACGCCGTCATCGCCTCAACCGTTTCCGTCTTCCAATACGGAATCACGTTCGTGGTGTATTTGTCTAGGTTGAAGTGCGTCCTGATGTCGATGTCGAAGTAATATTTGTCGCCCTCGTAACCGAACAGCGCGTTCGACTGCGCCAGCATGCCGGTGTCCACGAAGTCTGCGAAGCGCTCCAGCTCGCGCTCTTTGGTAGTGAGCCCCCAGGTCTCGAGATCCAGATTGAAAGCGTAGTGGTCCATGATGTACTGCTTGAGACGGTTGATGCGCGCCATCATGCCCCTGCGCTTGATGCCGTCGAACCACGGGTCGTCGCGCCAGCGCCAGATCACAGGAGACATCAAATTGGCCAGCATAAGGCTGTACATGAGATCCGGGAATATGAACACCTCCATGTCGGAGAGCGACACCGCCGATGACTTTTTCTCAAGGTCGCGGTGGAAGTCTTTCGTTTTGATGGCCTTATCCTGCATGTTTGTTTTTCCCCTCTGATTTTTTCGTACGTTTGCCATCCCCGCGATCCAGCGTTTCGGCGTAGCATTTGCGCAGGCCTTCGCGGAAGACGTTAAAGTTGTATTTTTCGTCCACCAACCGGCGGCAGCTGGCGGCTTTGGATTCCCGCAGCGCCGGATCCCCCGCCAGCCGCGCCACGCCGGCGCCAAAGTCCTCCGGAGTCACCGGAGTGAGCAGCGCCGTGGTGTCGTCGAGAATCAATCGATTCGACTGGTGGTCGGTCGCGACTATTGCCCGCGAAACTTTGAGGTAGTCGAGCAGCTTAAGAGGCGTGTTCACCCCCGCTATGCGCGGCGACAGCAATATGTCGGATGCCGCAAGATAACACGGCAGGATGTCCGGCGTGCGCTTGCCGATGAACGCCACGCGCTCCGCGCACCCGCGTTCTTCAATCCATGCGCTCCAATGCGCGACCTCGGCCTCCGAGCCTCCGATAACGACGTAGCGCAATTTGTCGCAATCCGCCAATGCCACGGGCATTGAATTGAAAAGCAAGTCTATGCCCTGGTAGCTTGCGAATGAGCCGACATACGTTGCCACGACGCTCCCGCCCTCGGGATCGATCTCCGCACGCGCTTTCCCAATCCCCTCGGCATCGGGTTCGACTAGCGACGAGGGTATGTCGCTTATGTGATACGCGGGGGTGCCGCCTCCAAGCGAATCAACCTGCGCCACAAGTCCCGAGCCCGTGCCGATAACGGCATCAGCATTGCGCATCACAAACCGCTCCACTGCCGCATACCCCTTGATCACGAAACTCTTTTTGTAGCTCCTGGAATCGGAGTGCTTTTCGAAAACCGCCTTGCCGCGGCAGAGCCGCGCCAGCATCCACGCGATCACGCCGCAATCTTCCACGCCGTGCACCACGTCGTAATGACGCCGCATGATCATCACAAGCGCCATGATGAACATCACGCCGTCGAACATGAGCTTTAGGAACGAAGGTCCAATCGAAATATCCTTCGCGAAAAACAAATTCGGCGCGCGTATTATCCGCACGCCCTCGATCTGGCGGCGCTCCCCAATCGGCAGCGTCAGGAAATCCACTTCGTACCCGTTGTCGCGCAGCGCCTGGACGTCGAATCCAAGACGTATCGGCGAACCGCGCCATTGGAAAAAAGGCTGCGACGCGATGAATAGCACCCTCCCCTGGCTCCCGCGTGGAATGTTCCCGTTAGCCTCCAACGCTACGCCCTCCCCTCAAGAAACTCCGCCGCCCGCCTCCTGGCATGCGCGTCGGCTTCTTTTATCGCGCCCAAATCGTCAGCGCCGGTCGCAGACCCGAATTCGCCCATAACGCGCTCTACCACCTCCCATATCCGCGGCAGCTTGATTTCGCCCGCCAGGAACCGCTCCACCGCCGTCTCGTTCGCGGCGTTCATCGCGGCCGGCACAAGCCCGCCCGCCTGCGCCGCTTCGCGGGCCAGGCGCAGACACGGGAAACGCGCCGGATCGGGTTCGCTGAAATGCAGTGTGGCGGCCAAAGCCAAGTCCAGCCGTGGCAGAGTGTCGTTGCCGACACGCTCCGGCCATGTCATCGCATACTGTATGGGCAGCCTCATGTCCGGGTAGCCCAGTTGCGCCATCTGGGCGCCGTCGGTGAACTCCACAAGCGAATGCACTATGCTCTCCGGATGGACGAGCACCGAAATCCTGTCAGCAGGCATATCAAAAAGCCACC
This sequence comes from Lentisphaerota bacterium, assembly GCA_022837245.1. GTDB lineage: Bacteria > Verrucomicrobiota > Kiritimatiellia > RFP12 > UBA3636 > JAAZFF01. Next base: position 41,033 of record JALHHX010000002.1, on the reverse strand, counting down.
GGGCCTCGAGAATCTCCAGCCCCTTGTTCATCATCGTGGCGGAGTCGATCGTCACCTTCGGCCCCATGCGCCAGCGCGGGTGGTTGAGCGCCTCGCCGACGGCCACCGTCTCGAAATCCACATCCGGACGCCCTGCGAACGGCCCGCCCGACGCCGTCAGTATCAGGCGCCGCACAATTCTCTCCACCGCCAGATCCTCCTTTGGTCCGCAGCGGTTGCGCGCGCACCACGGTAGCAGGCCGCCATCTTGGAGCGACTGGAAAAGCGCGCTGTGCTCGCTGTCTATCGGCAGCAGATTGACGCCATTTTCGTGGCAGAGTCCGCACACCAGCCCGCCGGCCGCCACGAGCACCTCCTTAGTCGCGATCGCCACATCATGGCCTGCCTCGATTGCCGCGAGCACTGGGGCGAGCGCGGCCATGCCGACGATGGCGCAGACCACCAGCTCCGTTTCCGGGGCCGATGCCATCGCCCGCATCCCGGCCTCGCCTTCCAGCACCTCCACGCCGTTGGGCGCGATCGAGCGGGCCTTGGCAGCGGCTTCATGATCCGCCAAAGCGACGCGACGCACCCCGTATCGCTCCGCCTGCTGCATCACGCGCTCCGCATTGGTGGAAGCGGCGAGACCCGTCACGGCAAAACGCCCCGGCAGCGAATCCACCACCCTGAGGGCGTTCTCGCCTATGGAACCAGTGCTCCCTAAAATCACAACGCTTTTCATACCGCTTGCAATCATAGCACACATAACCCTCCCGCTTCAAACCGTAATATGTCAGTCAAACTGATGAAATTTCCCTGTGGGGGCAATGAGGATACATTATAAAAACGGAAACTGTTACCATCCGTATTCTTGTTTTTGCCCCGCGCGGCGTCTCCAGCAGAACCATATCCGGCGGTTATACGAAGGCGCCATTCCAGGACCACACGAAAAAGCGCATGGGGAAAAAGTGAAAAACAGGCACAACCAGACATGGTTTAGAACCGCGGATGAACGCGGAGTCATTGCCACGTGGGGTGTTTAACTCCGATGTTCTCCGATGCGCTCGCTAACTCCTGCGGGGTGGCGAGACCTCTCTGCCACGGTTAGGATTAAGAGTAAGATTAAGAGTAGGATTAAAAGTAGGATTGGGGTCTTCGCGCCTTCGCGTGATACCCCACGCGGCAATGGCAAAATCTGCGTTCATATGCGCCATCTGCGGATAACTCCCACGCAGCAAGAGCTTGGCGTACCTCGCGAGCTTGGCGGGAAATAACTTCGCATGATGAGCGCGGCATTTTACGTGGTTAGTGGTTGGTGGATAGTGGTTGGCAATCACGTCCGGACATGCGATTTTTCTTGCAAATAAACGACTTAAGTGCTTTAATGCCTTCCGTTTGCAGAACACGGCGTGTGGATGTTTCCGATATCGGAAGGTCAGTTCGGCGTGTTTAGTGTTTCTTTTTATGTACTGAACCCTTCAACTAAAACATACGAAAATCTGATGCGCTGGTCCAAAACCCTTCATGCAACGCTTCGCGACGACCCACAGGAAGCGGAGATAACATCGCATAAACTCCTCATACGCGCTGGTCTTGTCCACAAAGTTTCCGGTGGCCTTTACACTTTCACTCCGCTTGGGCTACGGGTGCTCCATAAAGTCGAAAACATCGTGCGCGAGGAGATGGACCGCGCCGGCGCGCAGGAAATCCTAATGCCCGCCCTGCAGCCAATAGAGCTTTGGGACACCTCAGGGCGGGCCTCGCAAATGGGAGCGTCGATGTTCCGCTTAAAAGACAGGCAGGACCGCACGATGGTACTCGGCCCCACGCACGAGGAGGTTGTCACCGACTACATCACCCACATGGTCAACTCCTACCGCCAGCTCCCTTGCACGGTCTATCAAATCCAGACGAAATTCCGCGATGAAATCCGCCCGCGCTTCGGCCTTATGCGCGCCAAGGAATTCATAATGAAGGACGCATATAGCTTCGACGTCTCGCTTGAAGCCGCAGACGCCAGCTACCAAGCTATGTACGACGCCTATGTGCGGATCTTCGAGCGCTGCGGCGTCACCGCTAAACCTGTCGAAGCCGACCCGGGCACTATGGGCGGCAATCATTCGCATGAGTTCATGGTTCTCGCCCCCTCCGGCGAAGATGGCGTCCTCTACTGCCATGAATGCGGCTACGCTGCCAATCAGGAACGCGCCGAACGCAAAACAAATGGCTCTGAATTTCCCAATAAAGCTGGCGCTCCTGAAGATGTCGCCACGCCTGGCGCTCACACTGTCGAAGAAGCAGCCAAGGCGGTGGGCGTCGATCCAAGGCAAATTGTGAAGTCGCTAGTCTACCTCGCTGACGGCAAGCCGGTCATGGCGATCGTCCAGGGCACGCGCGAAATCAACGAGTGCAAACTCCGCCGCGCACTCGGTTGCACCGAGCTTGTGCTGGCGGACGATGCAACAACCGCGAAATACGCTGGCCCAGTCGGCTCGATCGGCCCCGTCGGCGTGAAAATCTCCGTCTATGCAGACACCGGTCTCAAGGACGCGAACGACGTCGTGACTGGCGCCAACAAAGCGGGCTTCCACACCAAGCACGTTTCGCTGGATAACGTTTCGATCACCGCATGGGAAGACCTGGCAACTGTTATTGCCGGCGATTCATGTCCAAAATGCGGCGGCACGCTTTCCATCGAACGCGGAATAGAAGTCGGCCACGTTTTCAAATTAGGCACAAAGTACACCAAAGCATTCAACACCACTTTTCTCGACGCTGAAAGGAAGACGAACATCGTCATCATGGGCTGCTACGGCATCGGCGTCACAAGGACCATGCAGGCGGTGGTCGAGCAGAATTTCGACAAAGACGGCATAGTTTGGCCTGCTTCCGTCTCTCCTTTCCAAGTGGCGCTACTGCCGCTCGACGCTGCCAAGGATGAGAATTGCCGCGCCGTGGCCGAGCGTCTGGAGAAGGAGCTCGAGGCGAACGGCATTGATGTTTTCATCGACGACCGGGAAGAGCGTCCTGGCGTGAAATTCAAAGACGCAGACTTGATCGGATTCACTGTGCGCGTGGTGGTGGGAACACGTTCCCTGGAAAAAGGTGGCGTGGAGGTTCACTCGCGCAAAACCGGCGAAACCTACGTCGTCCCCATCGAAGGCGCTTTGGCCGCAATCAAGGAAGCACTGGCGGAATGATCCGCAAACCGGAACGGAGAAGTGACGCATGAAGAAAAAAGCAACCACAAAGAAAAAAATGAAAACGCTGAACAAGCGCGACATAGTGCTTGAAATCAACAAACAGACGGGGATCACGCAGCCTAAGGCAATGGAGGCCCTGCAAATCGTACTTGACTCCATAGCCGACTGCCTTTCCAACGGAGGGCACGTCGAATTCCGCGATTTCGGCGTATTCGAATTGGCCGTACGCCAGTCGCGCGTAGGGCGAAACCCGAACAAACCTGAAGAAACGGTCGTAATCCCGACACGCAAGGTCGTCAAGTTCAAACCCAGCAAGAAGCTTAAGGAACTTGTGCTCGAATCGTAAAATCGACACGCCCTTTTTTTAACTTTAACCTTTAACGGATTTTTTATAGTGCCTGACTTTTCACCCCCGCGCGGAATGCGCGATTTTTACCCGGAGGACATGAAGCTCCGCAACCGCATCTTCGACGCGTGGCGCTCCTCCGCGACGGCTTCCGGATTTGAACAGTACGACGCCTGCGTCGTCGAATCCCTGGAACTCCTCCAGCGCAAAGCCGGCGAGGAGATCGTCAACCAGATATATGCGTTCGAGGACAAGTCCGGCCGCAATCTCGCTCTTCGCCCGGAAATGACCCCTACCCTCGCCCGAATGGTTGCGGCACGCCAGGGCGCCCTCTCCTTCCCCATTAAATGGTTCACGATAGCGCAGTGCTTCCGTTATGAGCGCATGACGCGCGGCCGCAAACGCGAGCACTACCAGCTTAACCTCGATATAATCGACGAAGACTCAGTCGCCGCAGAAGCTGAGGTCATTTACACCGCAATCTCCGCACTTCGCCGTATGGGAGTGCCCGACTCCGCCTACAAAGTCCGTGTCTCAAACCGCGCGCTTTTGTCGGAACTGCTCGTTTCACTTGGAATCGAGAAAGAATTCCATTCCGGGGTATTCATGGCGCTCGACAAAAAAGGCAAGATCCCTCGTGAGGAGATCGAGGGTCTGATGCGCGCCGAGAATCTAGATGACAGCGCATGCTCCGCTGCTTTCGACCTGATGGACATTTCCACGCTTGAAGACGCGGAGCAGATTGCCGGAGAAAGTTCTCCTTCCGCCGCGCGCATCAGTGAACTTTTCGCGCTTCTGGCGGATTATGGAGTGGCTGACCAAGCGGTGTTCGACATCTCCGTCATCCGTGGTCTTTCATACTATACTGGAATTGTCTTCGAAGCGTTCGACGTCAAAGGCGAATTCCGCGCAATCTTCGGCGGCGGCCGCTACGACAACCTGCTTTCCGCGATCGGTGGCAAACCAGCCTCGGCTGTTGGTCTTGGCTTCGGCGACGTCGTTATCGGCGAGATAATCCAGTCGCTCGGCCTTGAGGAAACAACTAGTCTCGAATGCGTCGCCATCGGCTACATGACCGACGACGAGCGCTCCGTGGCGACACGTCTCGCAGGCAAGTTGCGATCCGAAGGCCGCAACGTTACACTGCAAACTCGTCCGGCAAAAGCGAAAGCATTCTTCTCTTTCGCCGGTGCCAATGCCACCCACGCCGTATTCATCGGCCCCGACGACCGTCTTTCCGGCAAGGCAAACCTCAAAAACCTCGCCACACGCGAACAAACCGCCATCGACCTGGTCTAGCAAAAGGTCTTCGTTGTGGCAGTGTCCTTAGTCTGGGGCAGTGTCCTTAGTCTGGCACCATGGCAGTGTCCTTAGTCTGGCACCATGGATTATTGTAATCTGGCGTAAAACCACAAGATTATAGCCAGTGTCCCTAGTCTGGCACCATGGCAGCGTCCTTAGTCTGGCACCATGGATTATTGTAATCTTGCGTAAAACCACAAGATTACAGCCAGTGTCCTTAGTCTGGCACCATGGCAGTGTCCTTAGTCTGGCACCATGGATTATTGTAATCTTGCGTAAAACCACAAGATTATTGCAACTCACCGTTTAGTTGGTCTCCAACATCCACATGCCTATGACATGGGCAATCGGCACGGCGAAAAGCTTCTCGCCGAAAGGAACTATGGCAGACCCATCATATGCGACGATTCCCGCTATAAAGGAATATGGCTCAATGTCGCGCAGTCTAGCCAGTCACTTGAAATCATCCCGAACAACCGTTGCACCAGCCTTTACTTCAACACCGTCCGGGTTTCCGCACTGAATCAATAGCATTTTTCAACGAGGTAATAATATGGGGCACACGCTGGATTTCATCGAGAACAATTTTTTCCGGGAGTGAGCGGACATAGCCAAACGGGTCGCCGATAGCCGACTCCCTCTGGAAATCGTCATCAAAAGTGTAATATGCATAGCCATTTCCCGCACCGGCCATTTGAGCCGATGTTGTCTTCCCGCATTGCCGCGGACCATGTATTAAGACTGCCGGAGAATCGGCCAAAGCCTCAAGCACTTTCGGGTAGAGTTTACGTGAGATCAATGGTTTATCATTCGTGCGGAAATAATAGCAAAGACGAGCGTCCAAATGAAAATAAGATAGCATCCAAATGAAAACAAGTCTTCGTCCAATTGAAAATGAAAACACGTCCAATTGAAACGAAAACAACAGCCCTACCACAACTCAGCCGCTAGATCCGCCGCGCTCTAAATTCGCCGGCGGGATTTACGCTAAGTTAAAATTCGAAAATCTGAAAATCTTCAAGGGAAAGTTGGCTTTCCCACTGCGGAAGCATTTTCGCCGGGCCTTCAATTTTCAGGAGTGGTGGATTGTGTGAGTCAAGTCCGTTTATCTTTGCCCACAATGTTGAGTCTCCCCAAAACTGAGGAGGGGTGTCGGCGGAAGCGGCGAACTAGAATATCTCCATAGGAGTTTCACATCCATTGCGCACAGCAGACATAACTAGGCGCTCAAGGCGTCCCAATCCGGTCTCCGCGTCAGGGTGCTTCTGAAGCACTCTGAGGATCAATCAACGAGCACAGGCTCAAAGGTATCCTGCCAAGGCAGACCCCATTTGTTGAGGGCGTCCATGAAAGGATCTGGATCAAACTCCTCGACATTGTACACGCCTGGCTTTTTCCATTTGCCGGTCAGCATCATCATGCCGCCGATCATAGCAGGAACGCCAGTTGTGTAGGAGATGGCTTGCGAGCCAACTTCCTTGTAGCATTCCTGATGATCGCAAATATTGTAAACGTGGTAGTTTACAGGCTTGCCGTTTTTCCTGCCTGTAAAGATGCACCCAATGTTCGTCTTGCCCTTGGTGCGAGGACCTAGCGATGCAGGATCGGGCAACACGGCTGTCAAGAACTCCAAAGGTATTATTTTATGCCCCTTGAAGTCTATCGGCTCGATCGAAGTCATTCCCACATTTACAAGACATTTGAGGTGGGTCAGGTAGCTCTGACCGAATGTCATGAAAAATCGTATGCGCTTGACCCCTTTGATATTAAGAGCAAGAGATTCGATTTCTTCATGGTGAAGCAGATACATGTCCTTTTTGCCCACGCCGTCGAAGTCGTACTCGCGCTTGATTTCCATCGGCTCGGTATGCACCCAGCGGCCTTTCTCCCAGTAGCTGCCCTTGGCAGACACTTCGCGGATGTTTATCTCCGGGTTGAAGTTCGTAGCAAAAGGATAGCCGTGGTCACCGCCGTTGCAGTCGAGGATATCAATGGTATCGATTTCGTCGAAATGATGTTTCTGCGCATGCGCCGAGTAAACGCCAGTGACGCCCGGGTCGAAGCCGCAGCCGAGCAGCGCCATGATTCCTGCTTTCTCGAAGCGGTCGCGATATTCCCACTGCCACTTGTACTCGAACTTTGCTGTATCCTTTGGCTCATAGTTGGCAGTATCGAGATAGTCCACACCTGTTGCAAGACAGGCATCCATGATCGTAAGATCCTGATAAGGCAACGCGATATTCATAACAAGATCCGGCTTGTAGTCTTTGATAAGCGCTACGATCTCGTTCACGTTATCAGCATCTACCTTCGCCGTGGATATCTTGGTTTTGCCGCCGTCCAGCTTTTCTTTGAACGCGTCGCACTTGGACTTTGTCCGGCTGGCGATGCAGATATCAGGGAAGACCCCGTGGTTCTGACAGCACTTGTGCACGACCACGCTTGCTACGCCGCCGGCGCCAATTATCAAAGTTTTTTTGCTCATTTGTATTTTCCTCCGATCATAAGAAGCGCTTCGCGCATTAGTTTACATGCAAGAGCCGTCGACGCGCCAGAATGGTCGAGCGCCGGCGAGAGTTCATTCATATCCATAGCCACCACATTTCGCCCGAGAGCGATTTTGAGCGCCTCGCGCAACTCGGTGAATGTGACGCCGCCCGCCTCTGGCGTGCCAGTGCCGGGAAATTGCGACGGATCTAGCACGTCGAGATCCACCGTCACATATATGGGTGGGTCTGCTAGCTTTTCCGCCACCTCCGGCAGTGTTCTCAAATCAAACTTGCGCATCGTCACGTGACCTTCGTCTGCCCAGGCAAATTCTGAGCGGTCGCCGCTACGAATCCCGAACTGGAAGATGCGGTCATCGCCCAATATTTCGTGGCAGCGTCGTATGACGCAGGCGTGCGAGAGTTTAACGCCGAGATAGTCGTCGCGCAAATCGGCATGGGCGTCGAAATGGATGATGTGCAGGTTGGAATAGCGTGCGGCCACTGCGCGTACCGCAGCTAGGGTCATGAGGTGCTCTCCACCGATCATGACTGGGAATTTCCCGTCAGCCAAAATTTCCTCCGTGAAATCCTGGATCATGCCAAGAGCTGCCTCGGGCGAGCCGAATGGCAACTCGAGATCTCCCCCATCGAAGACTCGCGCGTCGGAGACTAAATCAAGGTCAAGGTATGGGCTGTACGTCTCGATGCCGAAGCTTTCGGAGCGCATCGCGGCGCTGGCGAAACGAGTGCCGGGGCGATACGACGTGGTACTGTCGAAGGGAGCTCCGAAAATGACGATGTTGCTTTCCGAATACTCCTTGTCGCAGCCGATGAATGTGTGGACGTTTCTATCCATTGCTCGAGTAACCCAGAAGTTCCTTGACGTATGTTGGCAGGTAGAAGCTGCCTTCGTGCAAATCAGTGTTGTAATATCTCGCGCGGATTTCCAGCGCGTTCCATGCTTTGGCCTTCAGGTCTTCAAGAGGATGGTATTTCTTCGAAGCGAAGCCGAAAAGCCAGTGCCCCGATGGATATGACGGTATGTGGCACTGATAGACCATGCTCAGCGGGAAGGTCATGGCGATTTGTTTGTGTGCCTTCTGCACGGTCAAAGAATGCGAGTTGTAGAAGGGGCTTTCGTGCTGGTTGATGAGTATTCCGTCATCATGCAGCGCCTTGAAGCAGGTGCCATAGAATTCGCGGGTGAAGAGTCCTTCTGACGGGCCGTAAGGGTCGGCGCAATCGACAATTATCAAGTCGTACTCGTTCTTCTTAGTGCGTACAAATCTAAGGCCTTCCTCAAAGTACATGTGGACGCGAGGATCCTGGAGCTTGCAGGCCGTGAACGGCATGTGGACCATGCAAAGGGTGACGACGTCCTTATCCACTTCCACCATGTCGATGCTCTCGATCGTGGAATACTTGGTGAGTTCGCGTATAGTACCCCCATCGCCGGCGCCGATGACGAGTACGTTCTTCACGTTCGGGTGCACGGCCATGGGCACGTGCGTGATCATCTCGTGGTAGATGAACTCGTCCTTTTCCGTGATCATCAGTTCGCCATCAAGCACGAGAATACGCCCATATTCGTAAGTCTCAAGAATGTCGATGCGCTGGATCTCGCTCTGATGGCTCGCGAGCTGCCGCTTCGACTTCATAGAAAAACGCACGTCCTTGGTGTGCTGGTCCGTGTACCACAATTCCATTTTATCCGCCTCCTGTCGAAAGATGTTTCTGCAGTCGCAGGCGCCTACGCGCCGGCTACGACGTTGATGTTTTCCACGTTCATGTCCTGCGTGCCCGTCATAAAGCATCCCTTCTCTTTTGCATAGAGAATATGCTCCATGATGTCCGTCGTGATACGCTCCCCTGGCGCGAGAATTGGAATCCCGGGAGGATAGCTCATAACGAACTCGCCGCTTATCTGACCGACGCTGTTTCTTATAGGCATGGAACGTTTCTTGGAATAGAACGCGTCCTTCGGCGCCATCGCGATCTGAGGGTCGATGTACTCGTGGTCGAAGAGCCCGGCTTTGTCCTTTTCATGGAGACGCTTGATTTCAGCAAACGCCGAGATCAGCCTTTCAATCTCCATCGTGCGGTCACCCGCAGAGATAATAGCAAGGACGTTGCCGATATCGCCGAACTCGATTTGTATGCCGTAGTCGTCGCGCAGAAGATCATACACCTCGATGCCGGCGAGACCTATGTTGCGGGTGTGTACAGAGAGCTTTGTGGTGTCGAAACCATATACGGCGTCACCATCGACCAGTTCCGCGCCGAAGGCGTAGTAACCACCGAGGCTGTTGATCTCATCACGGGCGTAGTCGGCGAAATCAATCGTCTTTGAATACATCGCGTAACCGTTCAAACACAGGTTTTTGCGGGAGATGTCTAGAGACGAAAGTAGCAGATACGAAGCGGAAGTTGTCTGCGTGAGGTTTATAACCTGGCGTACATAGTCGGCGTTGACCGTGTGTCGGGCTAGCAGGATGGAACTTTGAGTCAGCGAGCCCCCGGTCTTGTGCATGCTGACGGCCGCCATATCCGCGCCGGCCTCCATCGCGGAAATCGGCAGCTTGTCGTGGAAATAAAAATGCGTGCCATGCGCCTCATCGGCAAGCACCAACATGTTGTTATCGTGTGCCAATTTCACGATCTCCCGCATATTTGAGCAGATGCCGTAATACGTCGGATTGTTAACCAGAATGGCCTTGGCGTCGGGGTTCGCCCCGATCGCTTTTTTGACGGCCGCCGTTGGCATCCCAAGCGGGATTCCCAGTTCCTTGTTTGTTCCGGGATTAACGTAGACTGGAAGAGCGCCACACACCACGAGCGCGTTGATTGCGCTACGGTGGACGTTGCGCGGCATGATCACCTTGTCGCCCGTGTTGCAAGTTGACATGATCATCGCCTGCACGCCGGCAGTGGCGCCGTTCACCATGAAAAACGACTCGTCGGCTCCGAAAGCCTCCGCCGCCAGTTTCTGCGCATCCTTGATGACGGAAACAGGATGGCCGAGGTTGTCGAGCGGCTTCATCGAGTTCACGTCCAGGCTCATCGCAGTCTCACCCAGGAATTCCGTCAGCGCCTTGTTTCCTCGGCCGCATTTGTGACCTGGCACGTCGAAGTGCGCCAACCGGTTGATTCTCTGTTCTTCCAATGCTTTGTGAATGGGGGTATTCTGCTGCGAGAGCTTATTCAATATGGGTCACCTGCCGTTTCAGCCGGTTAAATCGGCTATTGTGAATGGGTCGTTATGCCACTTGCCCGCCCCCCCGTTCGGGAGTCAGGCGGCAACACGGGAAACAGCGCAACATGATGCATTTACCGCGCCAAAAAATCAACGCTTTTTTAATGCTTTTTTCACCTGCTTTTTTAACCCGCGCTCCAAGTTCCGAACACTCCATCGGCCGTGAGGCAGATTTGCTCTTGCCACGCGCTTAACAGCCGCGTGAATTAACTCCGATGCGTTCGCCAACGTTCGATGGATGCGTGGCTCTTGCCACGCAACGGCGGCAGAGGCTAGTAAATCCAACAACTTGACTTATTCAAGGCTGCGGCACTAGAATAGGCGTCAAAACAGTTCACAAGCGCACAGGTTGCGTCAAAATGAACGACACAGGGACTTCACAAACGAACAATAGGGTAATAGAGATGCCAAAAATCGCCGTTATTTCAGTAGCACACATACACAGCCGCCATTATTGCGATATAATCGCGAAATCGACTTCCGGGGGCGCCCCACTTTTGATTTGGGACGAGAATAGCGATCGAGGCACCAAATACGCGGGCGACTTTAAATGCAGGTTCGAGCCGGATCTCGGCAAGGCCGCTGCTGACCCCGAAGTAGATGCGTTCGTTGTTTGCGCCGAGAACACTCGTCACCTCCCACTCCTTAAAAAACTTATCCCCTCTGGCAAACCTATCATGTGCGAGAAGCCACTTGCCACGAAGTCGGAAGAGGCCGATGAGATCGTCAAATTGGCGCAAAAGCACAACACGCCCGTCGTGTGTGGCTACCACCTGCCGTTTTCCGGCATGGGAGGAGCGGTCCGCAACCTTCTCTCGGAGGACGCGCTTGGGAAAGTCACGCACATCAATTTCCGCAACGCCCACAATGCCGCATACGGCAGATGGTTCGACAGCCCCGAGCTCGCATGGTTCACCGACCCGAAACTCTCCGGTGGTGGAGCATTGCTCGACATGGGCACGCATGCTGTACAGTTCCTGCGGCACCTCGGGGGACCGGTAGAAAAGGTATGGGCGGACATTCGCAACTTGTCTGGCATTTACGCGGATGTGGACGACTATGGCCTGATCGTGATGCAATTCAAATCAGGGGTGATCGGCCGCGTCGAGGCTGGATGGATTTTCACCGGCGGACATGGCGGTCTGGAGATCATAGGCTCAAAGAAGAGCATATGGAACAGCGACGGCCTCAAAATCGGCGGCCCGGGCTTCCCGGCGGAACCGGTCGCGCTTCTAGACGAAAAACCCAAACAGGTCGAACGCCTGATCGCGGTGGTGAAAGGCAAAATCCCCAAGGCGGATTTGGACGCAGATCTCGAAGCCTCGCGCGATGCCGTCAAGATAATGGAAGCCGCATATAAATCGGCAAAAACAGGGACTTGGGCAGCCTGCTAAGCTAGCGGGATTTTACGGCGGCGACCCATTACGGCGAAGCCTGCTGCCATTGCGACAAGCAGGCCGCAGGCGACGCCAACCCATAGCATGCCGCCTCCCAGCGTGATCTGGTAGTATATCGTCGCGACGGACCATCCGAGCACGGTCAGGTAGACCGCGAGCACGGTTCCATACAGTCCACCAAGGGCTTGGAACGCCGCTCCCATCGCCGCGATGCAGGGGACATACAGCAGAATAAAAAGCAGGTATGCGAAGACTTGGTTCCGCCCTTTTGGAAAATGGCGCCGCATTTCCTCGAAGAGCATGTCATCGGCTTCCCATTCATCAGCAGAGTCGTCTGAAGAGCTATGGAAAAAACGTCCTGCAAGCGGAAGCGAGGCGAAGGCATCCCGCAAGCCGCCCAACAGGGTGTACGATGTCTTTTCCTCGCCGCCGGCATTATTAACAAAGCCCTTGTTCTGTCCGTAAATGCTGGTAAGCGTGCCGACGACGGCCTCTTTGGCGAAGAGGCCGGTAAATATGGCGACGGAAGCCGGCCAGTTGTCGGGCTCGACTCCCATGGGCGCGAACACGGGCGTGATTGCCGTCCCGACGGAAGTGAGGATTGAGTTATCCGTGTTTTCGTTGCCGATCGAGCCGTCCTTGCCGACCGTATTCAGGACACCCAGCAGCAGCACCATCGGCACTATGACCTTGCCGGCTCGGACTATGAAACTCTTCATTCGGTCCATTGAATGCAGCCCTATGTGCTTGATGCGCGGCATACGGTATGGTGGGAGCTCCATGATGAAGTGCGACGGATTTCCCTTGAAAATCGTGTGCATAAGCAGCAGACCTGTTAACACGGCCAGCACAATACCGGAGGCGTAGAGGAGGAAGACGAGCAGTCCCGGGCTGCCGGCGAAAAAGGCAGCGCCGAAAACAACGTAAACAGGCAGCTTGGCGCCACACGACATGAACGGCGTCATGAATATTGTGAGGAACCGATCTCGCTTGCTCTCAAGCGTGCGTGTCGCCAGAATCGCCGGCACTGAGCAGCCGAAGCCGACAAGCAGCGGCACGAACGATTTGCCGGGCAGGCCCAACCAGCGCATGAATCGATCCATTACAAACGCCGCCCGCGCCATGTAGCCGGAATCCTCAAGCAATGAAAGGCAGAAGAACATGAGAAAAATCGGGGGAATGAACGTCGCCATCGCCTGCAAACCCGCCCCAAGGCCGCCCGCCACGATCGCAACGAGGAACTCAGGCACCCCTGACTTCTCCATGAGATACGCCGGACCGTCCACGAAAAGAGTCTTGCCGAGAAGGCCGAAGAAATCTATGAACGAACCTCCTACAACCTGAGTAACCGAGAAGACACACAACATCACAAGGAAGAAAAACGGGATGCCGAGCCAGCGGTTGAGGACGAGTCTGTCGACGCGCTGCGTTAAATGCTCCTTCCCCGCCCCCGTCTTGACCACATCGCGGCAGAGGCCCTGAATGACACCGTACCTAGCGTCGGCGAGAGCCTCGTCGGGGAATTCGTTCAGGACTTTGCGTATGCGTGCGCGCGCTGCCTCAAGCGTAGATGCATCCACCGCGCCCAGCTCTTCAGCCTTGCCGCATATTTTCGGGTCGCCCTCCAGCAGCTTCAGCGCAACCCAGCGCGCATTGGCACCGAAAGCGGCGCATACGGGATCGCAATGCGGCAACAGTGCATTGACCTCGTCCTCAACCTCATTCGGATATTCGATATTGACCACCGGAAGATGGGGATGTTCCGCCGCGTCAGCTATCACGGAAACGAGCTCCTTGACGTCACTTTTGTCCGACGCGTTTATGCCGATGATCGGGCAGCCTAGATGCTCCCCCAGATGAACGAAGTCGATTTTGGTCCCGCGACCATCCACGATGTCCATCATCGTAACCACATGAACCATTGGCACGCGCAACTCCGAAAGCAGAAGCGTGAGATAGAGGTTGCGCTCGATATTTGTGCCGTCTATGACGTTTACGAAAAGATCGGCCTCCCCTCCTAGCACGTATTCAACCGAGACGCGCTCGTCCTCGCTCACCGCCGTGAGCGAATAAATCCCGGGTAGATCGACAACGCGCGCCTCGCGCCCGTCAACCGCGAAAAAGCCCTCTTTGCGCTCGACTGTGACGCCTGGCCAGTTCCCTATGCGCTGGCGCGAACCGGTCAGAGCGTTGAAAACCGTCGTTTTCCCCGAATTGGGATTTCCCACGAGGGCGAGTGTTAGTGGTTTGCCGGACATTTCGGACCTCCTGCAAATAAGTTCGAAATGCCGTTCAACCAGCTATTTCGCGCACGTTGACGACTTCAGCCTCGCTGCCACGCAGCGAAAGGTGGAATCCGCGCAACTCGATCTCAACTGGATCCCCGAGTGTGGCGCGGTTGACTAGACGGATTTTGACTCCACGTGTCAGTCCGAGGGCGAGCAGCTTCGCGCGGTACGCCGCATCGCCCTCGCCATAGCCGGTGATTATCGCCTCCATCCCTTTTGACATGTTCTTGAGATTCATTTTCCCCTCCGCGCTATATTTTGTTATAAGAGTCTAACTTTTCCGATGGATGCAAAATGTACATTAAACGAACCTCTAATGTCAACAAGGAAAAAGCTAGTAATCGGAGAAGCTCTGGCGTCTACTGTGCGCCAATAGGAAAACGTCCTTTAGCTGTTCCTGGGTTTGGGCTTTTTCCCATCTCGATTCAAATTTGCCGCTGAGTATTGTCTGCGCCACCATGGCCAATCCTCGCAAATATTCCGATCTTTTTCCAGGGGAGGAAAACATTAATATTACTGTATTAACTGGCGCATAGCCGCTACCGAAATCAACGCCACCCTCCGATTTGACCAAAATTATTTCAAAAAAGTCGCCACGGTCGGAAATCGTTGCGTGTGGCACAGCAACGCCAGGCGAAATCACAGTGCTAGATTGCACTTCGCGCTCAATGAGCTTGTTCGTAATTTTCTCTGGGGCGAATCCAAGCCTGCCGCTGACATGCTTTCCTATTTCGCTGAAAAACTCTTCGAAGGTTTGTGTGCCAGGGACAATAAAAACGGGATCTTCCGAGATTGCGACATCAAAAGCATCTGAAACTATGTTGCCGCGCATACGCACCACCTCGCGCAATTCGCCTTCCAGCTCATGAGACCCGTGGCACGCATTGTCGCCTAGCGTCATTCGTCCAAGCAGATGCATTAAGGCGGTCTCTTTCTGGACATTCCCGCCGTGGAAAAACACATTATTACACTGACAAAAATCAGGAGGAAGACGGTGTTGAGCGCGTAATCGCCGAGTCTCATGATCATCATGGAAAAAAGCATGATGCACATAATTGGCGGAATTGGATATAGCGGCGTACGGAACGTTGGGCGGTAGTTAAGCACTCCGCTCTCCCTCATTAAGAGCACTGACAGGTTGTTTATGACATAGGAAAGCATCACTAATGTTGAAGACACCGACACAAGTTGCTCGATTGGAAGGAACTGCAAGAGGCACATTACGCCACTTGTGAAAAGCAATGCTGGAACGGGGATTGCGCGAGAGCCGCTCGTCTTGGCTAACAGCTTAAGCATTAGCCCGTCGCGCGCGAGAGCCACGGGGTATCGTGCTGCTCCCATTATCCCGGCGTTGCCCGTCGTCACGAAGGCAAGAAGCGCCCCAGCCGTCAGCACTAAATAACCTAAATTTCCGCAATGACGGCCGGCGGGTCTGCCAGCGGCGTCTGAGATCCAATCAAATCCGACGGGGGGATGGCGCCAACAGTCACCACCATAACTGAGACGTAAAAAAATGTGACTATGCCGAGGGTCCATAGGATGCCGAAAGGCAAACTTCGACGTGGGTTTTCCACTTCCTCAGCAACGCTTACCACGCCCATCAAACCGCCGAACGAAACGAAGATGAATCCTGCCTCTATAAAGACATCCCTCCAACCTATGTTTTCAAAGAAAAACGGAGAATACTGCGTGACTTCGATTTTACCAACTCCCAGTGCCATGTACGCTAGCATTATGGCAAGAAGAAAAAACACCATTATTCGCTGAAGCATGGCAGCAGCTTCTGTGCTGAGCAGGTTAATCATAACAATTATAGCCGGCCCTATGTGTGAGTAGGCAACACCCGGGAGTAGGAAAATCCCGGCGCTTATCATGGCTCCAGTCGAAAGACAGAATACGTCTGCAAGGGTCAGGCTTTTTATGACCTTTTGCGCGAAACTCTTATGCTTCCTGTTAAACGATGAGAGGCCTCTTTAACATGTGTTCATACATGTCGATGTACGCCTTGGCGCATTCTTGATGCGTGAAGCGTTTGGAGCTTTCGCGCATCACGCGGGAGATCTGATCTGCGCGGACTTCGCCGGGAGAATTGTAGAAACGCATCGCCTCGTCGATGCCCCATGAAAGCGCGGCGGAATCGTAGTTTTTAAAGACGAATCCGTTGCCTGTCGACTTGGCGGCGTCGAGGTGCTCCACGGTGTCGTGCAGCCCGCCAGTGTCGTGCACTATCGGGAGTGTGCCGTAGAGCTGCCCGACCATTTGCGGCAGACCGCATGGTTCGAAAAGCGACGGGACGAGCACAAAGTCGGAGGCGGCGTAGGCGAGGCGTGAGAGATCCTCGTCGAAATCAACGACGGCCACGCGGTCGTCAAATCCGTGGAAGACTACGATGTCGTGGAAAACCCGTTGGTATGCGCCGTTTGCTACGAACACGACCTGAAGCCCTTCGTCCCGATATTTTGAAACCACATTGTACAAGATGTCCGACAACAGTGAGCAGCCTTTCTGGACCGGATCGAGGCGAGAAGGCCAGAAAAGGACAGGGGCGTTGCAATTGCTAGTTAGTGAGAGTCTATCCTGGAGCAGACGTTTTGCGGCGCACTTCCCTTCCACATGCGTGTCTGCTTCGTATTTCACGGGCAGCGCGTTGTCTGTGGACGGCCTGTAGCTGTCATCCGGCGCGTTTAGTATCCCTTTGGCGCAGCCCGCGGCGTCCTTGGCCCTTATTTCGTCTCGAATCTGCGGCGGCACAAAGTCGTGCATTCCCCTGACGATTTCCCTGAGAAATTCCGGGCTGACGGTGTTTATGTAATGCGAGGCGAAAATGCCGCTGGCGAGCATATCGACATAGTTGCGCGAGCGAGTTTCCTCATAGTTGTACGGCATGCGCATGTAGTATAGATACTCCCAGAATTCCGCAGCATCGATCCCGATATTTTCGACTTGCTCGAGCGTGACTTTGTGCGTGTGTATATTGTGCAGCGTGAACAGGCATGGTATGCCGAGGCGGCGCGCGGCGGCGGGGACGAGCCCCGTCATCCAGTCATTGCAGTGGATTAGATCAGGGCGCACGGATGGGATGATGTTGTTTATTATCTCGCGTTGGAACGCAAGCGCGAGCCTTGGGTTGTCCTCGCTGTATGAGCTGTAAACCTTGTCGCGGTAGTAGAACATCCTGTCCTGAGCCAGGTGAATGCGCGAATCTGGCAGAACGGATTTATAGAGCATCAGCTCGCGGTCGATCAGGTTGCCAACGTCGACGTGGAACATCTTGCGGTAGTGCGGGAGGGCCACGTGAACGTCCGCCCCCTGCGCGAACAGGGCGCTTACAAGCGATGCCGACACATCGGCCATGCCGCCGGCCTTCGCCGACATCATGTTGGCCATGTTGCCCATGCCCGGCGGAAGATACGTGATCTCAGGTGTAACTATCAGAATCCGCGGTTTCGCGCCCGTTGTGGGTTTCGAGTTTTTTCCGTTTTCCTGCATATCAACCCCATTTTTCCTACGGAACAATGCCGGTTAACCGGCATCATACCGCATTCTAATTCGAGCCGGCAAGTGCCGGCGGTCACATCCTTCTGGAACCCCATGCCATATAGCCCGGCATTTCCTCGCGCAAAGTCCTGTCTTTCGGGAAAACGCGTGCCGAATATCCAAACGTCCCGACATTTGAGCATTTCACCTTCTGCTTGTACAGATAATCACCGTCCGCGAGGGTTTCGGCGAGATACATCTCGTTCCCATTCCCGGAGATGACTCCCGAACGCGAATCGAGCACGCCCGAGAAGAACTCGACGGAAACGTCGTCCGGGGAAATTCCACCAAGTTGCACTCTCACCGTGGCCTCGAATTCATCGCCCACGAAGCTCTTGGCGAGATCGCGGCTCGTTTCGGGGAAACCAACACGCACCGAAGACCATTTCGACAAAATGTCCTTCTGCTTGGCCACCTCGCGGCGTATGACGGCGAAGTCGTCGGCAACGAGCGAATCGAAGTCATAGAAAGCTGGCTTGTACGCCTGCTCGCCGTATTCGGACACCATTCTCGAGCTTGAGAACTTGTTCAGGCTCATTTTGATTGACTTCTTCATCATGGCAATCCAGCGCACGGGGATTTCGCCGAATGGGCGGTCATAGAAAGCAGGGACGATTTCCGACTCGAGCAGATTGTACAGGGCCTGTGCGTCCGATTGGTCCTGCGTGGCGACGTCCTGGTATTCCTCGCTGCCGCCTATCGCCCAGCCGCAGTCCTTGCTGTAGCCCTCGGGCCACCAGCCGTCGAGAGTCGAGACGTGTATGGCGCCGTTAATGCACGCCTTCATCCCCGAAGTGCCCGACGCCTCGTTCGGGCGCCGCGGCGTGTTCAGCCAGACGTCCACGCCGCGCACCAGCCGGCGCGCGATATGTATGTTGTAGTTTTCGAGGAAAATTATCCTCCCCTTCAACTCGGGATCCTTCGAAAACTGCACCATCTCTTGTATAAAGCGCTTGCCGTCAAAGTCAGCCGGATGGGCCTTGCCGGAGAATATCATCTGCACGGGGCGCGCGGGATCGAGCAGGATGCGCTTCAGGCGAGTGGGGTCGGAGAGTAGCAGCGTGGCTCGTTTATACGTGGCAAAACGCCTGGCGAAGCCGATTGTCAGCGCGTCCTTGTCGAGGACGTTTCGCACAGAGGCCAGCTCTTCAAACGACGCGTTGCGCTTCGTGCTGCAACGCTCCAGGTGTTCGCGGGCGA
Organism: Lentisphaerota bacterium; assembly: GCA_022837245.1. Classification (GTDB taxonomy): domain Bacteria; phylum Verrucomicrobiota; class Kiritimatiellia; order RFP12; family UBA3636; genus JAAZFF01. Next base: position 22,039 of record JALHHX010000002.1, on the reverse strand, counting down.
CGCGTATCAAGTGCGCCCGTGACGCATCGTGCACCCGCCAGAGATCCTCGTCGCGGATGTGGTCGATCTTCTCGACCTGGCTCTCCGTCAAGAGGCGTTTGTCCCAGTCGGGGCCGAGCACGCTCGCGTAAAGCTGGTAGTTGTCTGAGGAAATCCACGTCGGCACGTGCACGCCGTTTGTTATATGGCCGATCGGCACTTCCGACACCGGGAAATCCGGCCAGAGGTGCTTCCACATGTCGCGCTCGACTACGCCGTGCAAGCGCGAGACGCCGTTGCAATATTCGGAGCAGTTCAGACCGAGTATCGTCATGGAAAACTCGTTGGTCTTGGTGTCCCCGGTCGCCTTTCCCATGGACATCGCAACGTTCGCCGCCACGCCGCCTTCTGACTCGATCGCCTTGAGGTGCGGGTACAGGAGGCCAAGGTCGAACGTCTCATTGCCGGCCGGCACCGGCGTGTGCGTGGTGAACACGCTCGTTCGCCTGACGAACTCATGCGCCTCGTCGAACGAAAGCCCGGAGCGCATCGCCATTGCTATGCGCTCGAGGCCGAGGAAAGCGGCGTGACCTTCGTTCATGTGGCTCACCGCCACTTCGTAGCCCATCGCCACAAGGGCTCGCATGCCACCAATGCCCAGCAGGATTTCCTGGCGCAGGCGGTTTAGCTTGTCCCCCCCGTAGAGGCGCCCCGATATCTCGCGGAATTCGGGCTTGTTCTCCGGCAGGTTCGTGTCAAGCAGGTACAGCGGTATACGCCCCACGTCGAGGCGCCACACGGCCGCGGCGAGCGGCCCCTCCGCAAGCGGCACGGATATCTTCACCTGGTTGCCGGAGGCGTCGTAGGCCGGGTTAACCGGCAACTTGTGAACGTCATTCTCGGGATAGTATTCAATCTGATGGCCGTTGCGGTCTAGATCCTGCTCGAAATACCCCTCGCGGTAAAAGATGCCTATTGCGCAAAGCGGCACGTCGAGGTCGGAGGCGGATTTAAGATGGTCGCCCGCCAAAATCCCAAGGCCGCCAGAATAGATGTGAATGCTCTCCTGGAGGCCGAATTCCATCGAAAAATACGCTACGCAGCGGTGGGGATCGTTTATGTTCTTCCAATGGCGCGATTTTAGTACTTCAGCCTTGAACTGCTCCTCGACCGATTTCATGTGCGACAGGAACGACGAGTCCGCCGCCAGCTCCTCGAGCCGCTCTTGCCTCACGGACGAAAGCAGTACCACCGGGTTGAAGCCGGAGTTGCGGAAGATCTCAGGGTCGATCCGTCTGAACAACCCTGAGGCCTCTATGTTCCATGCCCACCAGACATTGTTTGCGAGAACCTGCAGAAAAGAAAGCTTATCCGGCACTTTGGGCAAAACAGTGTAATTCTTAAACCGCTCCATAAAGTCATCCCCTCATGTTAAAAATGTTAACTTGGCGGGATTTTACCAAAAGCGCCGTCCACGGGCAAGGAAGGAATAGTGGTACTTTCCTTGACTTTCCATCATTTTATGTCTTAGAATCAAGGGGATTAAAATCAGTTGCCCTCCGATGGGCACGACAGGACTAAGTTGACTATTCTCCACGATACAAAAGAAGTCGAACGCGCCGTACTCGTGCAGGTCATCCATTCACGGATGAACCGAGACGAGGCCGCTGATTCGGTGCTCGAATTGGGCCGCCTCGCCGAGACGGCGGGTCTGGAGGTCGTCTGCGCCGTCGAACAGCGCCGCGACAAGCCAGATGGCGGCACGATGATCGGCACCGGAAAGATTGGGGAACTCAAGGCAATCCTCGAACACTCCGGAGCCAACACGGTGGTCTTCGACAACGGGCTAAGCGCCATACAAGCCCACAATCTATGGAAGGCGCTGGGTGTGCGCATCCTCGACCGCACGGAGATAATCCTCGAGATCTTCGCGAGACGCGCCCGTTCGTCGGAGGCCAAGCTGCAGGTCGAATTGGCGCGCCTGCAGTTCCAACTCAAGCGCATCCCCGTCACCGAATCGCAGCAGCGCTTCAAAGGCAGGGCGAACGTGCGCGGCCCCGGTGAAAGCCATCTACAACTTAGAAACGAACCGCTGCGCCGCCGCATCAACGAGCTGAAGAAAAAACTGGATGCCGTGCAGTCACGCCAGACGGCGCGCGGCACGGCGAAACGGAAGTGGCCGGTCGTCTCGCTCGTCGGATACACAAACGCAGGGAAATCAACACTCCTGAACACCCTTTCGGATTCATCCACCTTCGTCGACGACATGCTTTTCGCAACGCTCGACACAAAGACAAGCAAGGTCTGGCTTTCGCCCTCACGGCAGATCATGATGACCGACACCGTCGGCTTGATACGCAACCTGCCACACGGCCTCATCGCCAGCTTCAAGTCCACATTGGACGTCGCGGCGCATGCGGATCTGCTGCTCGTGGTCGTCGATTCGCAATATCCGGCCGTCGATGACCACATCGAAGTATGCCGAAGCACACTCGAAGAGATAGGAGCGCGTGACGTCCCGCGCCTGCTTGTCCTGAACAAGTGCGACGACGGCGTCGGCGGCGAAGCGCACGAACGCCTTACGAAGAGATATCCGCAGGCTATTTGGATCTCAGCCAAAGCCGGATACGGGCTTGACAACCTGAAAAACGCCATAATCCGCCAATTGTCCGAACACTGCGAACTGTGGCGCCTTCCACCGGCGGTGTCCGGCCCGGAACACTCAAGCCCCTCTTAATAGCACTGTTGCTAAGAAGGTGGTGGCAAGGTGTCGGGATCGACACCTGTGCGCAAACGGATGGTTTCGAGAACGCGCGGAACGTACATCTGCGTTTCGGACGGAAGCCCTGGAGCGATGACGTCGAAGGATTTCGTCTTGTGCTTTCTGCAAAGCGAGGCGACGCGCCCTTCCCCTGCGTTGTATGCCGCGAGTGTTAGCGGCCATGAGCCGAAACGTCCGTAGAGGGTCCGAAGATACTTGGCCGCGGCGCGCGAATTGTGCTCGGGGATCAAGCGCTGATCCGTGGGACTGAGCTTCAAGCCAAGGGATCTGGCCGTGTTGGGCATCAATTGGAAGAGACCCGCCGCGCCCGCCGGGCTTTTGGCGTTTGGATCCATCGTGGATTCAACCTCCGCGATCCACACGAGCTCCACCGGAAGCCCGGCGGAGACAAATGCGGGCTCTATCCGCGGTATCATCGCATCTGAACGCCTCGGCTTGGCATGTTTCCCGACAGCGCCTTGCCAGTAGTTCCTGTCGCGCACGGCGGCGGAATACAATGCGGCTTCGGATTTCGGTTTTACCGGCGGTTTCGGGGGCGGCGGCCCGGTTTCGATTTTTGGTTGCGGAGCAATTCGGTATTCGTCTGGCAGCTGCGGGAACGAGACTGAGGCCCCTTTTTTGTCAACTGGGTAGTATATGCCGTCTTTCTCGATCCAGCCCTCGGAGAGGCGCCGCTGTTTTTCCAATTCCCGGTCTCGGTCTTGCCTGCGTGCTTTGCGGTACGCCACCACCCGCGCTTGATACTCTTGATCCAACTGATGCTGCAGTAAAAGCTCCTGTGCGGCGTAATTGCGCGCGGCCTCGGCGGCTTCAAAATAAGCAGCGCGCGATTCAAGCCACGACAGGTATTCCACGATTCCCGGGATGAAAGGCGCTTTTTCCGCCAGAAGAGACACGCCGTCCTTTAGTTCGAGCAATTTTGCCGGATCGTTGCCGTGTAGCGCCTCAAACTCCCGATGAAGCAACTCCCTAAGCGCATCGTCATCGTGCGCGGCGATTCGTTCCTGAACCTCGGAAACCAGCACACCTCCGGAATCGGCCCGAGGAGGATCGTAGTAGAGGTAGCCATCCTGATCAAACGACCAACACCCAGCAAGCAGCAACGCCGCAAGAGGCGCGCAGAACTTCGTCGCAAGCTGGATGAGACGCATAAATGAAGAGTTCGCCAGGTTCATTCAGGCCTTGCGGTATTGGACAGAGCCTGTGCGAAGGCGCAGTCGGAACAGAGGGATTTTGTCGAGAGGCAGAAGACGTTGCACACTTCTATTATGCCCTGCATGCGCAATCCGTTGGTGGAGTACATCGCGGGATTGTGGTCGCGCCCAAACAGCCTGTACGCCGTCTCTTTTATCTGCTCGTTCATGGCTTCGGCGGGAATGGAACGGCACATTTCCGCGTCGGCGATGCCCTCCGCCATGTAAAGCGGCAGCAGGACGTTTATGATGATCGTGTTGATGCGCTGCCGGCCGATCCGCGCCGTCGTGCCTATGCTCCCGGCCATAAAATCGGCCGACTCTTCCATGATTTGCGAAACTACGCGGTGCACGCCGTCCGCCCACTCTTTGCCGCTTCGGCGGGGCAACTTGGAGAGTTCCAAAAGAAGGCGGCCGGGAGTGGCGAAGAGCACCGCCGCCGCCGCCAGCCTCTGGCGCGGATGGTTCGCGGGGCGCACACCGGAGATGCGCCATACAGGACGGCTTGGGGCGTCCGCCACGCCGAGCTTCCAAGCGGCGTCCCAGAGCTTGCGGAAAATGCGCGCGTCTTCGCCACCATCATCACCGATCTGCTGCGGAAGCAGACCGGCGGAACCGAGGAGCATGGCGTAGCGGGAAACAAAATCGTCCTCCGCGCAAAGACGGTCGAGCGGCACTTGTTCGGCGACGGCGCGCATCGCGCCCGCGTTCGCCTTGTAGCCCAGCGCGCGCATGAATTCCTCGTAAAACACCTGGTTGCGGCTTCCCGTCTCCTGGAGGCGCAAAGCCATCTGGAGCGCCTTGCGGCGCAGACGGCTGAGCCCGGCCGATTCGAGGATGGCCTGCGCCTCCGCCTTGGTCGCCTCGGCGAGCGCCTCGCCGCATGGACGCGGCGTTTCTGGAAGAACCGCATGGGGATAAGCAGATAGGTCGATAGCGTCAAACGAGAAGCCGGGCGACGAGGCGGCGGCTTCGCGCAAAGCCACCGTCGCGATGTGCCCGGGCAAAGACGCCGAGGTGGCCGGGAACCACGTCACATGCAGGACCACGTTCGCATAACGCGGGTCGCCGGTGTGGTGGTGCGCCGCCCAATCCGACGGACGGATGTGGATTTCAACGTCGCCGCGCATAGTCTTGCCGCCGACGGTAACAACCGCGTCAAGAAAGTCGGGACCAGCCTCGAGATTCCAGCGGCCGGGGTCGGCGACCGCCACCTCTTCGCCGGAGCCGGAACGCATCTGTGCGGGGCGCAGCTTGTTGTCGGCCCATACGCATTGCAGGTGCCTTTCCGTCCAATGCCAGCCGTGGGCGAGCAACCCGCCGTCAGGTTCCGCAACGAACACGGCCCCAATATCCGGCAGCCACAGAGAATCAAGCTTAGACACTTCCATCATACTCCGCCCCCTTTCGCTACACAGGTACTCCCTTCAACTTCGCTATCAGCAAACCGTAGTTGGCGATCGGCACTCCCGCAGCCTCCGCCTCGGAAATCCTCAACCGCAACTCGCGCCTGGCCAGCATGCACCCGCCGCAGTGGATGATCAGCGCGTACTTCGACAAATCGCGCGGCCAGCCGGTCCCGCTGGTGAATTCGAATTCCAGCTTCTTCCCAGTGAATTGCGAGAGCCACTTCGGAATCTTGACGGTCCCGATGTCGTCGCACTGCCTATGGTGGGTGCACCCCTCCGCAATCAAAACCACATCACCGTCCACGAGATTGTCGATCGAGGCCGTTCCCGCCTTGAGGACGTCGAAATCCCCTTTGTAACGTGCGAAAAGGATGGAGAACGACGTCAACTCGACCTCATGCGGCACGATTGCGCGCACTTCCGCGAACGCCTGTGAATCGGTAACCACCATCCGCGGCGGCTCTTTCATCATCGCGAGGGTGGTCGCCAGCTCCGGCACCTGCGACATCACGGCCACGCAACCGCTGTCCAGGATGTCCCGGATCGTCTGTTGCTGCGGCAGAATGAGCCGCCCCTTCGGCGCCGCGGAATCCACTGGCACGACAAGCACCACGACATCGCCGCGCGAAAGCACGTCGCCTATTATGCGTCTTCCCGGCGGTTCGTCCGGTTTGATCGACGCTATGGCGCTTTTGAGCTCGGCGACGCCCTCCCCCGTTTTTGCCGAGACGGCATGCACCGGCGCGCCGATCTGTTCGGCGATTCGGGAGAGGAGCTCGGGCGATGCGGGTGATATGTCTATCTTGTTCACCACGAAGAGGAACGCTATGCCGCTTCGACGCAACTTATCTATAAGCTCCAACTCGTAAGTGCCGGCCCCAACATCCACATCGCTAACCACAATCACGACGTCAGCGCTGCGGAGCTCGGCACGTGCGCGTTCCATGCGCAGTCCTCCTACATCCGCCTGGTCGTCGTCGAGCCCGGCAGTGTCGACGAGCAGCACGGGGCCAAGCGGAAGCATCTCCATTGCCTTGCGCACGGGATCCGTGGTCGTGCCCGGCACGGCCGATACAATCGACACCGGCTGTCCGGCAATGGCGTTAACGAGGCTCGACTTCCCCGCGTTCCTTCTTCCAAAAAACGCGACCCTGGCCCTCTCGCCTTCCGGCGTGGCGTTCATCCCGCCCGATGATTCTTCAACCGCCATAAACTCCCCCTTTTTTCTTGAAGGCATTATATATCATGCCTGCAAAAGAATACAAGCTTTGGCTTGTGATCGGCCTTAGGGGGAAGGTCTTGGTTATTAGGTACTAGCCGCTCCGCGCCGGCTCGCAGGCAATCAGGGAGTTTTAGTCGGACAGATCAGACAAATCGGACTAGTCAGACACTGCCCGCAGGCTTCCTTGCGCCGACAGCCTCGGAGCTTCGCTTGCAAGCGGTGGAACAGCGGCTTTCCTCGCCGCGAGTGGCTTGGTGAAGCCCTGGGTGCGCGGAGCATCTGCTCCGCAACCTGGCAAATGGTATGGAGCGCGGCGGCTTGACGCCGCTTTTTTATGGGCAGCCTCGTCTGCCCTATTCGCGCGAGCCGAGGCTCGCTGGCGAAAGCGGCTCCGAGGCACCGCGCTCCAAAAACCCACGTAGCAAGAGCTTCGCGTCGTCGCGTGACAACCCCCACGGCAGCAAAAGTTTCGCGTCGTCGCGTGACAACCCCCACGGCAGCAAAAGTTTCGCGGCTTTCGCGTATTTCGCGGTTTAAGAATTCCTCAAACCGGCATCAAAGCTGAAAGGCATGTATTCGGACAGTGGCTTGGGTGCTTTGCTGCCGTCGGTTTTAACTCCGATGTTCTCCGATGCGCTCGCTAACGTTCGCGGGGTGGAACTTCTGTTTAGGCGGAGCGTTAGCGTAGCATCGGAGTTTAAAAAGTGGTTGGTGGGCAGTTGGCGGTGGTTCCAACCCACATAGCAAGGCTTGGCTGTCTTTGCGCTCTTGGCGGAAAACCCCCCACCTATGATGAGCACATCTGCTAAGCCCTCCAAAAACCACGGTTGAGAGGCTTCGCGTCGTCGCGTGAGGTAACCACGGCATCGTTCCAACATCCCGGCATAACATGCCACCCCCCGGGGGCTACCCGATTGTAAGCGGCCTCAGATTGGGAATTTGACTTTATAGCGCCGGCATATTAGAATTACGGGCAATAATAAGATGGAAGCGGAAGGCGCAGCCACATTAAACGCCCCTGCGGGCGACCACCTGGTAGACACTATGAAAATCAACGTACCTGTAATTTCAAACACCGACGTCCTCATCATCGGAGGCACTCTCAAAGCCATGTCGCTCGCCATCGAACTGCGCAAGTCCGGTCTCTCCGTCTTCACGGCAACGCCATATTCGTATTTCGGCGAGGACGTCTGCGCGAAGCTCGATCTTCAAAGCCCTAAATCGTCGGAGTACAAAACTCTCCTTGGCACAGACCAGATGCTGCGCCCCATCGAGATCAAGGGCAAGCTGGACCGCGCGATGATCGACGCCGATGTGGATTTCCTGTTCCAGCTCCGTCCGGTCCGCCCGATGTTTGCGTCCGACGGCCGTATCTGCGGCGCTTTGTTCGCCGACAGAAGCGGTTTCCACGCGGTAGCAGCCAAGGTGGTCATCGACGCCACTGAGCGCCTGACGTTCGCCCGCTCCGCCGGCGTCCCCACGAAGCCGTTCGCGCCGGGAGTGCGCAAGATGAGCCTGTTTGCCATCGGCGGCGCGCCTAAAGACGGCGGAGCCGTCAAAGCCACGCTGTTGCCCGAAAAGATCAAGGCGGACGAGCGTGAATACGACTCCTTCCACCTCGAGATGGACTGGGATTTCAAGAACTGCTCCATGTTTGATTTCGCGGAGGCGAACGCCGCTTTCCGCAAGGCCGCGTGGTCGCCGGACGCGGTGGCGTACGCCCACGAGATATGTGTCGATTTTGGCGACGGCGTGGCCGAGGGTTACGAACCGTCGGCAACATCGCCAGTCTTCATCGCCGAAAACACAAACGCATCCGGCGTCGCCTCGCTGGCGAAGGCATTGACGACACCCGAGCCGTATGGCTTCGGAGAGGAGGCGCCCTCTGATCCGCGTTCATTCAAAGTGGTACGCAAGGATTCGTATTTCCGTTTTAATGAATCCCCGGCAGTTCAGTTCGATCTTGATTCGCTGCCGGTCATCAAAGAATGCGACGTCTTCGTGGCAGGCGGCGGAACGGGCGGCGCTCCCGCCGTCATCGGCGCCGCACGCAGCGGGATGCGCACAATCTGCGCCGAGAACCAGTCCTCTCTCGGCGGCGTGATGCTTTCCGGCCGCATAGGCTCCTACTACTACGGCAACCGCGTCGGCTTCACGAGCGAGATTGACAGGGGTATAACCGCCATGGGGCCGAACCCCGATTTCGATACAAGCAAAGGCCGCATGAACGTGGTTTGGAAGAACGAATGGTTTATGGAGCGAGCCACGGAAAAAGGCGCGGTCCTTCTTTTCGAAACCATGACCACCGCCGCCGTGATGGACGGCAACCGAGCTTGCGGGGCGGTGGTGGTCAACCCGTTCGGCGTGGGCGTTATAAAGTCAAAGTTCGTGATCGACTCCACAGGCAACTGTGATTACGCCGCCGCCGCAGGCGCCGAGACAATGTCGGACCTCAAGGAAGAACCTGCCGTGCAAGGCGCGGGGCTCTCCCCCGTCGTGCTTGGCAAAAACTGCACCAACACCGACTTCACATTCATCATGGATTCCGACGTTGTGGACGCGACTCGCGCCTTCGTCGCCGCGCGGGGAAAGTACACGGACGGTTTCGACGTCGTGACCATGCTCAACACCCGCGAGCGGCGCCGGATCCGCGGAGACATCGTGCTGCAGCCGCAGGACTTTTTCGCGAACAGGATTTATTCAGACACCGTGAACATCGCGTACAGCAACTTCGACACCCATGGGTTCATAATCCACCCGATGTTCATGCTGAAGCCCACGGCGCACGACGCGCGTTTCGCCAACGTGCCCCTGCGCGCGCTCCTGCCGCGCGGCTTTGAGGGAATGCTCTTGACCGGGCTCGGCGTAAGCGCGCACCGCGACTGCCTGCCTCTCATACGCATGCAGCCCGACGTGCAGAACCAGGGCTACGCAGCGGGTTACGCAGCCGCCATGGCGGTCGAGGCGGGCTGCCCCATACGCTCGATCGACATCCGCGCACTCCAGCGGAAACTAGCCGCGGAGGACATCCTGCCCGCAAGCACGCTTGAGGAAACGGATGAGCCTTGCACAAAGATCGACAACGACGAATACCACGACATATCGCGTGTGTTCATATATCCTGACGCAGCAAGAACAGAGTTGAAGGCAATTCTAGCCGCGAATCCCAGCGATGCCGAAACCGCCGCGACGCTCGCGTTCCTGGGCGAAGACGCCGGCCGTCAAACGCTTATCGATACGATCGCCGCCACCGCCTGGGATGAGGGGTGGAACTACAGGGGCATGGGCCAGTTCGGACTGTCGGTAAGCCCTCTTGACACTAAAATAATAGCGCTCTCGCGAATCGGAGGAGATAGCGCAACCACGCTTGCAAAACTAAAAGAGCTTACTCTCGAATCAGAATTCTCCCACATCAGGGCGGTCTGCCTGGCCTTGCTGCGCAAGCCCGATTCCAAGGCCGCGCCAGTTCTGGAAAAGCTCCTGGCCACTCCCGGCGCCACCGGCTACGCAGTTAGGAACCTGCGCGATTCGCTGGCCTCCAACCGACCGGAATACAACGACACAACATTCCGCAACTCGCAGCTCAAAGAACTCTACCTTGCCAAGGCGCTTGTCGCCTGCGATCCAACGTCGGAAACAGGCACCCGGATCGTGGGTTCCTACTCCGAAGGCATGCAGGGAATCTACTCTGTATTCGCTCTGAGAGCATAGGAGAGGATGCAGGGGATGCTCCGTTAATAAAAGGACTACCGGACAAAGATTCCAAAATCAAGTTGTTATTTTGCAAGACGCAAGGGTTGCGACAAACATGGTATTATTTGCAGGATGAACGAGTTCAAAGAAGCAGCTGGCAAAGCTATGACTACGCCCCCGATTGCCGTCATAGATATAGGGGCGACGTTCATACGCATGCTCATCGCGGAAAAGCGCGGGGTCAAGGGGATTACAATTCTCGAAAAAGTCGTCCAGTCCGTTGCCCTGGGGCGAGACATAGTGGCCGATGGCAGGATTTCCAACGCCACAGTGGAACAGTGCGTCAAAATCCTCAAGTCTTTCCGTCATCTCCTCGACGAATACCGGATAAGCACGGGTTCGGTCACAGCCGTGGCGACGGCAACGCTTGACCAGGCCGACAACAGCGAGGTCTTCCTCGACAGGGTATCGACCTCGTCGCACATAGACTTCCGCCTTCTCGACCAGGGGCAGATCGGATATTATTACCACCTTGCTTTCCGGGCGCTTAACGACCGCAAGAACAAATGGGAGAAGGGCGAGTCCATCGTGCTTGAAATAGGGGGCCTCAACTGCGGCATGCTCTGCCGAAAAGACGGTGAAATCCGTTTTGTGCAGACGTACAGCGTGGGCTCGCTTCAGCTACGCAAACAGATGGAGGAAGGCGCTTTCAAACAGCAACAACTATCTGCTCTGGCCGACGGCAGAGCGCACGAAATTTCCGAACAGCTCCTCAAGAAGCTCGATGACGTCAAGTCAGTAAAACTCCTGCTGATGGGCCGAGAAATGCGCTTTGCGGCGGCGCGTCTAAAATCCAGCGAAAACGCGGACGGGGCGCACGAGCCGACCGCCGCCGTCACCTGCCTGGCAGTCTCCGATCTCGAAGCACTGCTCGCGCAAATCGAATCGACCTCCACAGAGGAACTCGTAAAGCAGTGGCGTATTTCTTATCCTGACGCGGAGCTGCTAGCGCCATCCATTAGCATGGCGATATCCGTTGCCGGCTCGCTAATGCTCAAAAGCGTGTATGTCAGCAGCCTCTCGTTCAGCCACGGTCTGCTCGAGGAGGCAGTCGCAGGCACACCGTGGACCGAAACGATGCGGAAACACGTGCTGCGCGTTGCCCGCGAGACCGGCGAAAAATACCAGTACGATTACGACCATGCACGAAAGGTCGCTGACATTTCCCTCACACTTTTTGACATGCTCCAGTCTGAGCACGAGTGCACACAGCGCCACCGCCTTATCTTGGAAATCTCCGCGCTTCTGCACGACATCGGCGTATTCGTCAGCGTGCACTCCCACCACAAGCACACGATGTATCTGATCCGCAACACCGAATTCGCAGGCCTGTCATCCGAGGAGATCGAGCTGATAGCCATCATCGCGCGCTACCATCGCAAAACGATCCCCAAAAGCGTCCACCCCGAATACTCCGCGCTCAGCCGCGAAGATCGCCTGGTGGTCAGCAAACTCGCCGCGTTCCTGCGCGTGGCCGACGCGCTGGACCGCGTGCACGACCAAAGCCTGGGCGAGATAAAGTTCGAGCTACGCGAGGACACGCTCCTCTGCATACCCAGCCGGCAGGCCCCGACAAGCGCTGAGCAAGTCGCGCTGTCCGAAAAGGGCGACCTCTTCGAAATGATGTACGGCCGCAGGTGCTACCTCTATTCGCCGGAATGACAAGAACGCGCGTCATGAAAAAAACTTCGAAACCCAAATACATATTCACAAGGGAGGACCTTTTCGTCAACAGGGAGCTGAGCTGGCTCGAATTCAACCAGCGCGTTCTCGACGAAGCGAGAGATCCGTCGAATCCGCCGCTCGAACGCCTCAAGTTTCTCGCGATCACAGGCTCGAACATGGACGAGTTCTACATGGTCAGGGTCGGTGGCTTGAAAATACTAACCGACGCAAAAATCAGGCGTCACGATATCTCCGGCATGACGCCGCACCAGCAGCTCTCCGCGATCACGCGACGAGTGCGCAAAATGGTTGCCGAGCAGTACGCGACCTTGAAAAACCTCTCTGTGGAACTAGCTGGGGAAGGGCTCGTTCTGCTCGAAAACATCGGAGCGCTCTCCATCGAACAGCGCAAATGGCTCGAACGCGAATTCATGGACAATGTGTTCCCGCTCATATCGCCGGTCGGCGTCGATGAAGAACGCCCGTTCCACCCCGCCGGCCTGCTGCTCCATTGCGCGGCGCTTCTAGACCCGGCGGAACTCTCCGGCGAGCCGCGCCTGGCCCTGATCCCTCTAGGCCCGAAGATCCCGCGGTTCATACGCATCCCCGACCCAGCGGGGCGCGCGATATTAGTGCCGGTTGAACAAGTCGTCGCATGGCAGATACACACTATCCTCGAAGGCCAGACCGTGCGCGAATGCGTGCCTTTCCGTGTAACGCGCAACGCCGACATAGAACTACGCGAAGATCTCTCCTCGGATCTCCTCGTCGGGATGCAGGATCTCCTGGACGACCGCCAGCAAACGGAGTGCATCCGGCTCGAAATACACCGCTCCGCCTCGCGCAACCTCACCGCCACCCTCACGCATGCACTACACCTTGAAGAGGCTGTCGTGTACCACATCGACGGCCCCGTCGAACTGCGTGGCATCATGGCGATCGCGGAAACCGACGGCTTCGAGAACCTACGCGACTCTCCGTGGGAGCCCGTGGCGTCACCCGACGTCGACATCAAGGAACCTATTTTCCCGCAGATCGCGCAGAAGGACATACTGCTCGTGCACCCGTACGAATCATTTGATCCAGTCGTGAAATTCGTAGAGGACGCGGCGAACGACCCGCAGGTGTTGGCGATCAAACAGGTCTTGTACCGCACCGCGCCGCAAAGCGCCATCATCGACGCTCTCGTGCGCGCCGCGCAGGTGGGCAAGCACGTCACAGTGCTTATAGAGCTCAAGGCGCGTTTCGACGAGGCGCGCAACATCACGCAGTCCAACCGGCTAGAACTCGCGGGCGTGCACGTGGTCTACGGGGTACGCGGCCTCAAGACACATTGCAAAATCTGCCTAGTCGTGCGCCGTGAACCACAGGGCATTGTGCGCTACACGCATTACGCAACTGGCAACTACAACGAGAAAACAGCTAGGCAGTACAGCGACGTCGGCTTTTTCACCGCGCGGACTGATTTCGGCGCCGATGGATCCGACGTTTTCAACGCCATAACCGGATACTCGCAGCCGCAGTCGCTTCGCCGCCTCGAAATGGCGCCGTTCACCATACGTTCAACCCTTCTCAAACTCATCGCGAACGAGACAGAGCGCGCCCGCAACAACGAGAAGGCCGGGATCACGATGAAGATGAATTCGCTCAGCGACGAAGCGATCATCCGAGCCCTTTACGAAGCGTCTCAGGCCGGGGTGAAAGTCCGCCTCAACGTGCGCGGCATCTGCTGCCTGAGACCGGGCGTCCCAGGCCTCAGCGAAAACATCACAGTCATCAGCATAGTCGGCAGATATCTCGAACACGCGCGCATATTCCATTTCCGAGACGGGAACCGCAACGCCATTTACATCTCGAGCGCCGACATCATGCCGCGCAATCTCGATAGCCGCGTGGAGTTGATGATTCCGGTCATCGACCGCGGAACACGCGCGAAAATCCTTGAAACACTTGAGACGTATTTCGCCGACAACACAAAGGCAAGGGTCATCAATTCCGAAGGCTCGTACCGCATGCGCACGCCGCAAGGCAAGGAGAAACCGACCTGCGCACAGGAAGAACTCTACAAAAAAGCACGCCGCGCCACCAACATGAAAGAACAAACCAAACCGACCATGCTGGAGCCATACCACAAACAACGCAAAACCGAAATGGATAAAGAAATTTAAGCATGGGAAACACGACCAGATCCGCCAAGATAACACGCAGCATAGGCATACTCACAGCAGGCGGGGACTGCCCCGGACTCAACGCGGCCATACGCGCCGTGGCAAAGTCCACAATGCACCACGGGATCCCCGTCATCGGATTCCTCGACGGCTTCAGAGGCCTCGTGGAAAACAGATACATCCCTCTCGACGACCGCGCCGTCAGCGGCATCCTTACGCTCGGCGGGACTATACTCGGATCAAACCGCGACAAACCGCACAAGATGGATATGGGCGGCACGATCATGGATATGACCGATGTCGCAATCGCAAACGCCAAACGCCTCAACCTAGACTGCATCGTGTGCCTCGGCGGCAACGGAACGCAGAAGAACGCGTACCGACTCGCTGAAAAGGGCGGGATCAACGTTATCACGCTCCCAAAGACAATCGACAACGATGTAGTCCTAACCGACACGTGCTTCGGCTACGACACTGCCAAGGCAATCGCGACCGATGCAATCGACCGCCTCCACACCACCGCCAGCAGCCACCACCGCATTATCGCCGTCGAGATCATGGGGCACTCCGCCGGGTGGCTCGCGCTCGGCGCCGGTATCGCCGGGGGGGCCGATGTAATCCTAATTCCAGAAATAAAATACGACATACAAGCCGTCGCCGAGTTCCTCAACGCGCGCCGTCACAGCGGGAAACGCTTTTCGATCATAGCTGTCGCTGAAGGCGCCACCGCGATCGGCGAGCCTGACGACGTGGACGAAAATGACGACGATAAGCCACAGAAGAAAAACGGCAAGAAGAAAAACGGCGACTCCAACGGTGCAAACGGCACCTCGAACAACTCCGGCGCCCTGCCCCAGCACCCGATCATGATCCGCGAATCGAAAGTGAGCCGGATAGTGCGCGAACTAGAACAACTCACCGGAATTGAAGCGCGTATGACGCAACTGGGACACATCCAACGCGGCGGCACGCCGACTCCAACGGATCGTCTTCTGTGCACCCGCCTTGGCGCCGTTGCCGGCGAGCTTGTGGCCGCCCACAAGTACAACGTCATGGTCGCGGTCAAGGGCGATGACTGCATTCCCGTCCCGCTTGAAGACGTCTCAGGCAAAGTCCGAACCGTTCCAATAGACCACCCGTGGGTCAACGCCGCCCGCCTCATGGGCACCTGCATGGGCGACGCTTAAAACGCGCTATTTTCCAGTCCGCATGCGAATATATTCGCGTGCGAGCTTCAAATCCTCAAACGCCTCTTTAGCCGTGCAAAGCGGCTCAATTTTGCCTTTAACTGCGCGGATGAAGTTTATCGCTTGCTGCCGCATCGAGCCAACCCACGGCATTTGCGGCTCAATGGTTTGAGGGACAACACCGTTGCCGGGATAGCGCAGGAGCGTGACACGGCCGGGTCTGTTGAGCGCCAACGAGGCCGGGATTTCAATTTTCACCCATCCCTTCTCGAAGCACACAAGCGCTGATTCCTGCCAGTCCAGTGTAGTCAGGAAAGGAGCTTTTCCGTAAATACAAGCACACTCGCCTTTAACAATTGTGGCATCAGCGTCGCATGCCGGATAAACGGCTGAGCCGCCACTATCGCATCGAATCCGCCCGCCGCGGCCATATCCTCAATTGTCTCGCAGGTGCGCGGCCACCATATCGGGTGGCCACTTTGGCACGCAGGTCCGCGCGTAATTCGCAAAGAGCCACCACCTCGCACTCCGGCAGAGTCGCGCAGTTTTTCAAATGCCCCATCTGCCCCATGTCTCCAACACCGGCAAACGCGATTTTAACTTTTGAAACTTCACTCATAGCACAACCCTCGATTCAGTTATGCAGGCATTACAACGTTTCCGCGATTAAGCAGGAACTCAGGATCCAGTGCAGCCTTGGTTTTTCGCACGGCGTCGATTCCAGTTCGGCCATGGCAAGCCTCGAAATCTGCGCGCTTCCGCTTTCCGGTGCCATGCTCTCCGGAATAAATTCCGCCCATGGCTGCCGATTTCGCCACAATGCTGTCGTAAACATCCAGCGCATCGTCAAGCTGCTCTCTCCGCGGCATCATTGAAAAATGTATATGGCAGTCGCCGATATGGCCGAACGCCAGATAGTCGATGCCACGCTCTTTGAGCAGCCCGTTTGCATACTCCATGAATTCCCCGAACCGCTCCTTCGGAACCACGGTATCAGTCATGACCGTGAATGCACCCCGCCGCGTTACCTCTTCAATGGAATTGGCGGGCATTGAATGGCGCGCCTCCATGAAGAGAGCCCGGTCGCGGTCATTATCAAGCATTATGATGGAGTCGGGATCCAAATCAAGGTCGCAAAGCCGCTCAAACCACTTCTCCGCGAGGGCATCCGCCTCCCCCGTCGCGGAAGGCACCTGCAGGTAGATCGCCACCGGATCAGCGCCTTTGAAGAAAAGGGTTTCGTGATCCATGTGCTTGCGGCAGTTCTCCCCGAAATACTCGCATGCTGTAAGACCTGAAAGCGATCCTCCCAGCGCCTCCTCTAGATCCATTCGGAACCGCACTGCCTCTGCTTCCGACGGGAGCGAGAAGAATAAGTCGAGATAGGCTTCCGCCGGTTTGGCCAGACGCAGCTCAACCCCCACTACCACACCATATATGCCCTCCGATCCGACAATGAAGTCCACAAAATCCATGATGCCGTCCTCGGCCGAGAAGGGACCTCCCGCATTTTTGATCCGAGGTCTCGCATGGCGGGGCACCGGCAACACGAGCTTTTCGCCGTCTGATGACACGACAAACCCATCAGCGCCGGAAATCACCTCCCCGCGCCGCGCGCTCACAAGCGTGCCGCACGGCAACACCACCTCAACCCGCTCGACCCAATCGCGCATCGCACCGGGCGCGCCAGGAGTAAACCCCGAGGCATTGCAGGCTATGGCACCGCCGACGGTCGCCTCCGCGCGGCTTGTCGGATCAACCGGAAAACAAAGGCGTCCCCGCGTGGCCGCGAGCACCTCCTTGCGCATATCCTCGAGGATCATTCCGACGGGAGCCGTCACGAGCTTCGCCTCTTCATCTACGGAGAACACCGGCTCCGCCAACGAGAGCATGGATAGCATCATGCCGCCTTCCGGTGTGGCGCTGCCAGTGAGGTTCGACCTCCCAGAGCATACTGTTACTGGAACACCGCAGAGATGGGCAGCCCGCATCGCCGCAGCCACATCCCGCTTTGTCTTCGGCCGGCATACACCAAACGCCTCGCCCGGCAGATGCGATTCATCCTGTACAAACCCAGCCACGACATCCAGATCCGTCGTCAACTCAATTCTGAGTTTTTCCGAAAAGAAAGCGGC
This sequence comes from Lentisphaerota bacterium, assembly GCA_022837245.1. GTDB lineage: Bacteria > Verrucomicrobiota > Kiritimatiellia > RFP12 > UBA3636 > JAAZFF01. The sequence continues at coordinate 4,546 of JALHHX010000002.1, read as the reverse complement.
AAGCTTTCCCACATCAGCGGAACTCCTGTGCTTTTCAGAAAACGCCGCCAGTTCACGATCCTCTTCCTCAGAGAGCAACCCCACACCCTTGAGTTCATTGTTCACGATGCCAGCCACCATTGCCGTTTCATACTGCCACACAGGATGGCAAAAGTCAAGATAGGCTGCGCAAAGCGACGGGGAAGAGAGAGTCGTAGTGCAATTCCGGATCGTTGGCAATGGCGGAACGCAGCATGCTCTCGGAGGCGGCGACCAAAATGCCGCATCCTCCCCCTGCTTCGCGGAAGCGCGTCACGGCAGTGTAGAGCAGAGAACGCGTGAGAACGCGCGTCTTGTACGGGGGGATGATAACTGCCAATCTGGAATATTCGCTGCCCTGTGATTTGTGGATTGTAATGGCATACGCCGGCGCGTGGGCAGGCAGTGCGCCTACAGCAAAACTGCGGCATTCCCCATCTGCTGTGTTTTCTGGTCTGAAGAAAGCGACTCGCTCTGCTGGGTTCGTGGCAGAGTTCATGACAACGCCGGTATCACCGTTGAAGAGGCGCAGGTCGTAGTCGTTCTCCAGTATAATGATGGGTTGCGGATCGCAAGGATTATCAGCGTTCTTTGAAAGCCAACTGGCGCAGGCGATGTTGAGCGCATCGCACCCAAACGGGCCGCCGTTCTGGGAACATAGGATGCGCGCTTTTTCAAAAACGGCAATGGCCGCGGAGGGATCGTCGTAAGACGCTGTCCGTAAATCGCCGAAAAGCCTCTCGAAGAGCGCTGGGCCGTCCATGGATGGGCTCCAGCTCGGGCTCCATTGGAGTGGAGGAGCGGCGTTGCGCAGACATTCAATGGCGGCTACAGCTTCGTTCCCCACTACGGCCATCGCGAGAAGGCCAACACCCTCGTCGGACCGGAAACGGTATGTTTTTCTGAGTTCGTGAACCGACTTGCCAAAGCGGGAAACTTCTGGGTTTGCGATGGCGTCGCGGCAGATCGCGCCAAGGATATTGCCGGGCTCGACTGATTTGAGTTGATGTCTGTCTCCCAGCAGGACGAGCTTGGAGTCAGGTGCGAGGGCGTCTAGGAGCAGTTGCATGAGCTCGGCCGAGATCATTGAGGCCTCATCGATCACCACCGCGTCCGCGGCGATGGGGTTGGATTTGTTTCTGGCGGGCGCCCTCCCCTCGCCGGCAATCCCCAGGAGACGATGTATTGTCGAGGCGTCTTCGACGGCGAAATCCGGAGGGATTAGTTTGGAGGCGCGCAGGGATTCGGACATGCGGGTGGCGGCGTTGCCGCTGGGCGCGGCCATTCTTACGGTCACCGACGGGTTGTCGACAGCTAGCAGTGAAATTATGCCTGCCACGGTTGTGGTCTTGCCGGTGCCAGGGCCGCCTGTGATGATGGTCAGGCGGTTGGCGACGGCCCATTCGGCGGCGGCGTTTTGCTCGTCGTTAAGATCGCCGTGGCGGAGTCCGGACTTTGCCACGGGGTTGTCGGTGGCGATTTCAGCGAGACGGCGTGCAATATCGTGCTCGCGCAGGGCGAAGCGCGTTAGGGCGAACTTGAAGGAACCGCCCGGTTCAGAGTGGTATTGCAGCGGGAGCGCGGAATCGTCCTTGGGAAAGGGGTCGCAAGCGCCTGAGGACAGAAGAGTTTCACGCCACACGTCAGCGGGCGGCAGCGTGACTGATGGGATGTCGGCCATGCCGCAAGCTTCGAAAATATCGTCGCCTGGAAATGCCCGTCTGGCAAACTTTTCCACATCGACGCATGTATGGCCAAGTTCATGCAGCGTTGAAGCGAGAGCCACGGATAGACGCATGCATTCGCGCGACTGGCCTTCCGGGTATTCGGCGGCCACAGTGCGAGACAGCCACCGCGCAAGCGGCTCAAGCGCGGCGTCTGGCAAAGTCGGAAATAATTCAGCATTCATTGACATGAGCACGTTTTGGATACGGCTTCCATTATATCGGAAGGCGGTGGAGTCAAGTCAATGTCTTTTCCGCTGCTTGCGGGCTTCCGCCCGCCCGGCGATACGGGCATAGTCAGGCGCGTCTACGGCGTGGTGTTTGAGAGCGGCCCGTTCTGCGCGCCCGTGCGCCGCAGGCACACACATGTCAAGGCCAGGGGTTGGGTAATAGGGACAAGCATCTCTTAACGAAAGAAACATCGACCAAGACATCCCATTATTCCAGCATTCCACTGTTCCACTGTTCCATACATTCCGCCGCACATTCCAAGACTCTTCCCTGTCACATTACGGCTTGCGCGGACGGGGTAAATAAAGCAAAATAAAGGGCGATGAAGAAAAAGGAGAAAAAAGACAGGAAGGGCAAAGCCGACGCCGCAAAAGAGGTTGCCACCCCGGGAATGTGGCGCAAGTTCGCCTGGCACCACGTCAGGACACAGTTGCCGCCCGATTGGGAGGTGCCCAGATACGCGCTGGCCGATCGCGTCGGCCGCGTCGAGTTCAACACGCGCCGTGGTCTGGAAGCGACCGTGAGCTGGGAGCCGTGCAGCCGTGAACCAGACCGCCTCACCACTATGACGACCTTTCTGGTCAACAACATCCTGGGTAAGCAAAACGCGCCCAATCTGCGATCCGACGACATCAGCACCGCAACCGTGGGGGAATTTCTGGTCGGCTGGCTTGATGAAAACACCCCTTGCCAGGCGATGGCGTTCAACCCCGCCACAATGCACCTTGTACGCTGGGTGTTCGAAGGACACTCAAGCAGGAAGGGACGCGATGAAATCATCCGCCCGATCCTTGAGGCATTCGATTTCAACGACGACGAAGACGCCTGCGAGTACAACATTCATGGCGTCCACTGCAAGTTGCCATGGGACTACAAGATCGAGGACATGGTTGTGCTGCCCGCCAACGTGATGATGAACTTTGAAAGCGAGACCACAAAACGAAAGGTTGTGCTACGCCGGTGGGGGCTTGCCGACATGGTGTTCCGCGACTCCGACCTGGCCGGGTTCTACCGCCCCATCCTTCTGACGAACTCAATCCGCGTGGATGGGTCAACACCCTGCCACGTCAACGGACACAATGCGAGCCGCGTGACTTTCAATGCTCCGCGCGAACACCACAAGGAACGCTTCATGAGCCGGCGGTGGAAGAACGGCAAGGCCGTGATTTGGCATGACGAGCCGGAAAACCGCATCTATGCCTGCGAGCAGATCGGCCCGGAAGGCACGCCCGAGCTAGATTTCACGGAAATCCTGCCAGGAATCACAATCACAGATTAATTCGCTAAAAATATGCGCTGGTTCTTCTACAACATACTCTTCGCAATCGGATACACCCTGATGCTTCCAAAGTTCTTCGCGCGCATGCGCAAACGCGGCGGCTACAAGACGGATTTCGGCCAGAGGCTCGGCAAATTTTCGCCAGAGGCAGCAGCGCGCCTTGCAGAAAAACCGCGCATCTGGGTGCACGCCGTGAGCGTCGGCGAGGCAAACCTGGCCGGCTCCGTTATTCAGGAGCTGCGCCGTCTCGCCCCGGACGAATCGTTCATAATATCCACGACAAGCTCCACAGGCCACGCTGTCTGCAGCAAGCTTGCTGGACCGGACGACGTGTTAATATATCTTCCTGTGGATTTTCCGCGCATCGTCCGCCGTTCCCTCGGGATCATAAACGCCAAGGCGCTCGTGCTGACAGAATCCGAGTTCTGGCCGAATCTGATCCGCCAGTGCAAAAAAAATGGAATTCCGGTCATGCTTGTCAACGGACGCATCTCAGACCGATCCGCTCCGCGCTACAAAAAGCTGCGGTTCTTCTTCAGGGAGGTCTTCGAGTGCTTTTCAACAATGCTCGTGCAGTCCGCCACGGACCGTGATCGTCTCATAGCAGCAGGAGCTCCGCCAGCTAACGTGCACGTGATGGGTTCCGTCAAATTCGACGTCACGCCACCCTCCCCATCCGCACTCGAAACGGCGCGCCGCACGTTGTCTGAGGCAGGCATCGCCACCGGCTCGCGAATTCTTCTCGGGGGCTCCACATGGCCAGGCGAGGAAAAGGCAATTGCCGAGGCATGGCGCCATGCCCGTGAAGTCACCCACAGCCTGCGTCTCGTAATCGTGCCACGGCATGCCGAGCGTGGCGACGAAGTTGAAAAAGAACTGTCGGACGCCGGCTTCAAAACGATTCGCCGCAGCCGCATGAAGAAGGGCTCAGACCCAAACACCAGTGACGAAGACGCCGTGCTGATGGTAGACACCACAGGCGAGCTTTTCCCTCTATATTCGCTCGCCGATATCGTATTCGTCGGCAAAACTCTCGCGCCGAACATCGGCGGTCAGAACATGATCGAGCCCGCCTCGGCCGGCAAAGCCGTGATTGTTGGCACGAACACGCAGAACTTCGCGTCCGTCATGGACTTGTTCCGTGAAAAGGACGCGATACTCGAAATCCCGGATGCCGCCGCGCTCACGCAGGCGGTTATGCGCCTATGCACCGACCCTGCCATCAGGGCGGGGTTCGGAGAAAAGGCACGCTCGGTCGTCGAAAGCCAGCGCGGAGCCCTCGGCCGGAGCGCCG
>JALHHX010000330.1 GCA_022837245.1 Lentisphaerota bacterium | reverse complement strand
GCGATAAAAACTTGAACTTCCGCCACAATGAGGGCATCTATAAAACGTCTGATGCGATTCTGGCGGATACCCGCGGTTCTGGTGATGGTCACCCTTTGGGTGGCGGCAGGGTCGCATTGTCTGCTGGCGGCGCTTCCCGGACTGGAGTTTCTCTCCTGCTGCCAGCACGCGGAATCCGAACGCTCGCCCGCGCACGCGGAAGAGGATTGCGCCGGCGATGGCTGCTCGACGATCGAGTCCGGCTGCTACCGGCTGGAAAAGCCCCAATCCCTGCCGCTCAAGCCCTTGCTGGCGTCGGCGGTGGTCGGGGACGCCGTGCCCGGGGATGCCCGGCCGGACGGGGCGGCCTTCCTGAACTTGCGTTCTTCCTCTCCGCCTGAGCTTCTCCGCGCCTGGCAATTCTCTCAGCGCACGGCCCAGCCGCCGCGCGCGCCTTCCCGCGTTTCTTAAACAGTCCCGGTCGGGACTTCTCCGTCCGGATGGCGGGGTTCCACGCCTCCGGCCGATTCCGTTGGTATTGGTTTAAGCCTGTTTAGTTTGTTTATGAAACGAAAGATTTATTGGAAATGGCCACTGCTCCTGGCGGTGGCGCTGGGCGGCGCAAGCGCGCGCCCGGCAATGAGCCAGGAATCCGGGCCGTCGGCGGGCGCCGGGGCGCTGACGCTGGAGGCGGCAGTCCGGCGGGCGCTGACGCGCAATCTTGAGCTCAGCGTGGCGGAAAGCCGGGTGGCGAGCGCCGCCGGGCGCGCCGCGGTCCTCTATTATTTAAGCGGCTACCTGTTCACGGTGCTGGCGGCTTTCACCGTGATCTGTGTCGCGCTGCGCCAGGTGGACGGGGAAGACCTCGGCGCCCTGGCGGGGTTGCATCGGCGCTCGCCCCTGCTGGCCGCCACGATGACGCTGGCCATGGCCTCGTTCGCCGGGATTCCCCCGCTGGCCGGCTTCTTCGGCAAGTTCCTGCTCCTCAAAGCCGTCCTCGAACAAGCCCCCGCCTGTGCCGCCTATTATTACCTGACCTTCCTCGCCCTGGCCGGCATCGTGATTTCGCTCTACTACTATTTCAACGTCGTGCGGGTCATCTATTGGTCCGCCAACGCAACCGACCTGTCCCCCATTCCGGTTTCCGGCCCCATCCGCCTGGCCATCTACGCCTGCATCGCGGGAATGCTCTACCTGGGCCTGTTCCCCGGCGGCGGCAACAGTGAAATCGCTTTTGCTCAGACCAAGTGCATGACAAACCTCAATGCCGATCCTGTCGATTTTCTGCTGACCTCGGTCCGGCTGGGGATTATTAATGAGTATCAGGGCTTGTTTGCGCTGGATATTTTGCAGGAAATCCTGATGGGAACCCAAAAAATCAATAAAACCCGTCAAAATATGGGGCTGCTGGACCCAAAGAAGGTCAATATTGTGACCAACGGCCATATGCCGCTGTTAGCCCATGTTGCTCT
>JALHHX010000083.1:9396-9829 GCA_022837245.1 Lentisphaerota bacterium | reverse complement strand
CCACGCGGAATGCTCATGTGAAAAGGGCAGCCCGCGTGGGGTGGAATGTGCTCGCGCACCGCCTATGAACTTCCCGAGAACTCGCCACTCTCAAGTACTATAAACTCTGCCTCTGAAACAGAAACAGCTTTAATGTATCCATTAACTTTCGCCCTAGATAAAACAGCACCACAGCATGTCTGTAATAGATCCTTGCCGACTTCCACCCCTGGTCCGATCCCTGCAGCAAGTCCCGCTATCAAACCCGTCCGAGCACCAGTTTTTAAAGCATCTTTGGCGGAAGGGTGATGTCTTGAGTTCACGTTAGCCAATAGCCAGCGCAACACGCCCGCCGCCCGGCGGGAGCCGTGCAGCCCCCTTCGTGTGAAGTGCGCCCATTATGGCACAGAGAGGCAGGCTGAGCAAGCGAAACAAGCGCAGAGCGCGGATTGCG
>JALHHX010000083.1:0-9362 GCA_022837245.1 Lentisphaerota bacterium | reverse complement strand
TCCGCCGCAGATCCTCCCCGCCAAACGCCGCGAATGAGGTTTCCTTCGGATAGATCCTGCGGATCAGCCCGTTGGTGTTCTCGTTGGTTCCCCGCTCCCGGGAGTGGTAGGGACGTGCGAAAAACACGTCCGCATGCAGCTCCCGCGCAATCGGACCGTGGCAATGTAAGCTGCTTTTCTCTTTTGAGGTGCGGCAATTGCGGCAAAACAAAGAAAGTCAACTTCGATCTCATTGTGGTTATCCACAAGTGGCGGAGGGGGAGGGATTCGAACCCCCGATAGCTTGCGCTATGCATGATTTCGAGTCATGTGCGTTCAACCGGACTCCGCCACCCCTCCGCAGGATGTGGAAACGGCACGCAATCTAGCAGATTGAAGCCGGCACTTCAACATAAAAATTAGTTGTTGCTTTCCCGCGCCAGGCATTGTTATACTTTGAACCTTTCCATACTTGCAGAGGTTAAGGACATCCGCTGCGAGGGGGATCATGGTGGTTGCCCGGTGAGTTGCCGGTCTGTTTTATCCACCTTTAATTAACTCCAACACAGTAAAATGTCCTAGCAAAAGATGCTCAAAACAAAAGAAGCGAACAACCCTGAAAAACTTCAGGAGCTTTCCGACCTCCTCGACGCCTCGTTGAAGCAGGCTGAGGAAAACAGAATAGTAAAAGGCATGGTGCTTGAAGTCCGGCCTTCGGAAGTGCTAATAGACGTAGGCGGCAAATCTGAGGGTGTGGTGCCCGTAGGTGAATTCGATGACGTATCGCAGGTGCAAATCGGCACCGAGGTGGACGTCCTGATTATACAGACCGAAAACGAAGACGGGATGGTCGTCCTCTCAAAGAAACTTGCAGACGACAAAATCCGCTGGGAATCCGTGCTTGAGCGCTATACCGAAGGTTGCGTCGTGAAGGGCCTGGTTAAGAGCAAGGTCCGCGGCGGGCTTATCGTTGACGTCGACGGCGTGGAGTCTTTCCTGCCTGGTTCGCAGATCGATATCAGTCCGGTTCACAATCCCGACGATTACATTGGCAACACGTACGACTTCAAACTAATCAAAATTTCCAACGACCGCCGCAACATAATCCTCTCGCGCAGGGAGCTTATGGAAGAGCAGCTCTCGGACAAGCGCGACGCGCTGCTCGACACGCTCGTCAAGGGCGAACGCCGCATCGGCAAAGTCAAGAACATCACCGACTTTGGCGTGTTTGTCGACCTCGACGGCATCGACGGCCTGCTCCACATAACCGATTTGTCGTGGGGCCGCATCAAGCACCCGAGCGAGATTGTGCAGCCCGGGCAGGAGCTTGAGGTCGTCATTCTCGACGTGGACCAGAGCCGCGGGCGCGTGTCACTAGGTCTAAAGCAGGCGCAGCCCAATCCCTGGGACGATATCGAAATGCGCTACCCGGCCAACAGCCGCCTGCGTGGCAAGGTCGTCAACCTTGTTCCGTATGGGGCGTTTGTTGAACTGGAGCCCGGCATCGAAGGCCTCGTGCACGTGTCGGAGTTTTCCTGGACGCAGCGTGTTGTCCGTGCTTCTGACGTGCTCAACATCGACGATGAAGTCGATGTCGTGGTGCTCAGCGTGAACAAGGAAGAGCAGAAGATCGCCCTTGGCATCCGCCAGACTGAAGAGAACCCCTGGGACACTGTCTCTGACCGCTACCCGGTCGGCACCCGCGTCAAGGGCAAGGTCCGCAACTTCACATCATACGGTGCGTTCATACAGCTTGAGGACGGCATCGACGGCATGGTACACGTCTCAGACATGAGCTGGACGCGCAAGATAAACCATCCCACAGAGCTCCTCCAGAAAGGTCAGGAGGTGGAGACGGTCGTTCTCGAAATCGACGCTGCCAACCAGCGCATCTCCCTCGGCCTCAAGCAGGCGCAGGAAGATCCGTGGAGCAACATCACCTCGCACTATGCGGTTGGCCAGCTCGTAAAGGGCAAGGTCTCCAAGATCGCCTCTTTCGGCGCGTTCGTCGAACTCGAAGGCGGAGTGGACGGCCTAGTGCACATCTCGCAGCTCAGCGATGACCATGTCGAGCGCGTCAAAGACGCGATCAAGGTTGGGCAGGAGGTTGAGGCGCGCATTGTGCGTATCGACACCGAAGGGCGCCGCATCGGCCTCAGCATGAAGTCCGACGGTGGCGAGGACACCGACTTCGAGCTGCCGGACGAGTACAAGACCGAGAGTTCGCTCAAGGTCGGTCAGAACATCGTCGGTCTTGCTTCGGCGTTCGACGAGGCGTTCGCAACCGGTGGCGAGGAATGGTCGCCGGGCGACGACCCAGCCAAAAAGGATGGCTCCGAAGAGGAATCCAAGTAGTGGTGTAAGGATCAAAACAAAAGATCCGGAATCGGCGACGGTCCCGGATCTTTTTACTCTAAAACAAATTACAATGAAAACGACAATTCTTTTTCAAGGCGATTCAATCACAGACTGCGGGCGCACGACCGTCGGCGGCACAGGGCTCGACAACAAAGGCATGGGTGCAGGCTATCCCGCCATGGTCCGGGCGCGCCTGATGTGCGACCATCCGGACATCGAATGGACTTTTCTCAACCGTGGAATAAGCGGCAACAGGATGGTCGATCTCTATGCCCGGTGGCGCGTAGACTGCATCAACCTCCAGCCGGATGTCCTGAGCATCCTCATCGGGGCTAACGACAGCCTTCACGAGGTCATAAATAAAAACGGCGTCGATCTAGCGCGCTCCGAGCGCATATACCACGAAATGCTGGATTGGGTGAAACGCGAGCTGCCAAAACTCCGTCTCGTTATACTTGAGCCCTTCACTCTGTTCCAGGAATCCAACGAAAACAACGATTTCATGACGGCAGACGTTGCCAAACGCGGCAAATTCACAAAGAAACTAGCCGCGGAATTCGATGCGGTTTTCATCCCGTCTCAGAGTATACTGAACAAGGCCTGCAAACGCGCTCCGAAGGAATACTGGTCCGCAGACGGAATTCATCTAACTCCCGCCGGACACCAGCTCGTCGCCGATGCGTGGCTTGCCAGTGTTAAGATCTGATCCCTTTGTCTCTAAGACATATCGCGAAAAACCGGCGGCTCGTTAATTAGTAACGGTGCCGCCGGTTTTTACTCTGGAATTTCAAAAGTTCTTTTTAGATCTCATCATACAATGAGTTCGCCCAAGGGGGAAGGGGAGGTATTTTGTCTGGCAAACCTCCAGTTTTGTCAAATGCGAAAGAGGTTGCAACTATGGCGCTGTTTGTGGCATAATGCTCCCAAATAAGTAGGTGGGGCTGCACAGCCTTTCCGGCGGCTGCTCTGCCTAATGTCTTTTACACACACATTGAGGAAATAACATGTACGGGATATCGGTTGAAGACGTTAGAAATTTCGTGTTGGCTGGGCACAGCGGTTCGGGAAAGACCGCGCTGACGGACGCGCTGGCTTTCAGGCTCGGGTTGAATGACCGGCTTGGTTCGACCGCGAACGGCAGCAGCGTCTCCGATTTCACGGAAGAGGAGAAAAACCGCAAGATCTCGATTTTCTCTTCAACATTCAACGCCAAGTTCGCGGCCGCGAACGGTAAGACCTACAATCTGTTTTTCACCGACACGCCGGGGTACATGGATTTCTACGGGCAGATGCGCTCCGCCTGCCGCGCCGCCGATTCAGGGTTGCTGACGATAGACGCATCGGGCGGCGTGCAGGTAGGTTCTCGCCGAGCGTGGAAGTGCTTCCAGCAGACGGGCGTTGTTTCGCGCTGCATTGTCGTGACTGGTCTGGACAAGGACAACACCGATTTCCTCAAGACCGTCGAGGCGCTGCGCTCCGCGTTTGGAGAGGCTTGCGTGCCGATCGCGTTTCCCGCGGATGACAAAAAGTCGGTTGCAGGCGTTTTTTCGGACGATGTCCCGGCGGCGTTCAAGGCCGCCGCGGAAGAGGCGCGCGCCCATCTTGAGGAGCGCGCGGCTGAGAGCAGCGACGAACTCACGGAGAAGTTCCTCATGGGCGAAAAGCTCACGCCGGAGGAACTCCACAAGGGGCTGGAGGTTGCGGCGACAAAAGGTCTTTTCATCCCGGTGATTCCGGTTTGCCCATTGAACGGTGGAGGTGTGGACCTGCTTCTCGAGTCGATAATCCACTACATGGCCAATCCATACGAAAAAGAGCGCACAGACGCCAATGGCGGTGTTATCGACACGTCTGCGGAGGCGCCTTTCGCGGGCCTGGTGTGGCGCACGGTCTCAGACAGCTTCGTCGGGCAGATGAGCTACGTGCGGGTGCTTGCCGGAAGCCTCAAGGTCGACACGGAGGTGGAGAACCCCAGTTCGGGGCGCGAGAAAGTCTCCTCTCTGCTTGTGCCTTGCGGCAAGAAATACACCAATGTGGATTCGGTGACCACTGGCGACATAGTCGCGATTCCCAAACTCAAGGCGACAAAGGTGAGCGACACGCTCTGCTCCATCGGGAATCCGCTGAGGGCGCGTCCCGTCCAGTTCCCGGAGCCGGTCATGTTCGCTTCGGTGACTGCGGAGACGCAGGCTGACGACGACAAACTCGGTCCGGCTCTTCAGCGTTTGCTTGAGCAGGACCCGACGTTGCGTTCGGAGCGCAATTCGGAGACGCACGAAACCATTATCAAGGGGCTGGGCGACGTGCATCTGGACGTGGTGGTGAACATGATGAAGCAGATGAGCAACGTGAGCATCAAGCTAGACACGCCTAAAGTAGCCTACCGCGAGACTGTGACGGGCAAGGGCGACGGCCATTACAAGCACAAGAAGCAGTCGGGCGGCCGCGGCCAGTACGGCGAGGTGTACCTCACCGTGGAGAAGCTTCAGGATGGTGACGAGGATTGGTTCGTCAACGAGACCGTCGGCGGCTCCATCCCCGGCAACTTCATCCCCGCGATTGAGAAGGGTGTGGTCGAGCGCATGCAGCACGGCTCGGTGGCGGGCTATCCGGTGGTGGGGATCAAGGTGCGCGTGTACGACGGCTCCTTCCACGACGTGGACTCCTCGGAAATCGCGTTCAAGATCGCCGGATCGGGTGCGCTGCGCGAGGCGCTGGCCAACGCGAAGCCTGTCCTGCTCGAGCCGATAATGAGCGTGCGAATCTCGACGCCCGACACGTTCATGGGCGCCGTGACGGGCGACCTCAACCACAAGCGCGGCAGGGTGCTGGGCTATGAGTCGGAGGAGGATATGCAGGTTATCGTGGCTGATGTGCCGCAGTCGGAGCTCTTCAGGTATGCTGCGGAACTGCGCTCGATTTCCGGCGGCCAGGCGTCGTTCGAGATGAAGTTCGCCAGATACGACGTCGTGCCTTCCAGCGTGGCGCCAAAGATCATAGCCGCGTCGCCGCACAAGCAGCATGAGGCCGACGAATAGAACATCAAAAATATGAAATACAGAAAAATAGGGAAAACCGGCGTGGATGTCTCCGCGCTGGGCTTTGGGATGATGCGTTTGCCGACGTTGCCGTTGGATCCGGGGAACCCCAAGGGCAAGACTGGGATTGACGAGCCCCAGGCGATTAAGATCGTGCGCCATGCGATAGACAACGGGGTCAATTACGTGGACACCGCTTACGGCTACCATGACGGCATGTCCGAGGTCGTCGCTGGGCGCGCTCTTCAGGACGGCTACCGCGAAAAGGTAAACCTGGCCACGAAATTTCCTTGTTGGAACTGCAAAAAACAGGAGGACTTCGACAGAATACTCAATGAACAGCTTGACAAACTGCAGACTGATCATCTCGACTTCTATCTCCTCCATTCACTGAGCAGGAAAAGCTGGAGGGATATATGCCTCCCTAACAAGGTGTTCGACCAACTGGTTGCGGCCAGGGAATCGGGCAAGGTGCGCCATATTGGGTTTTCTTTTCATGACGACCTGCGCGCATTCAAGGAGATTGTGGACTACAGCGCGGAATGGGAGTTTTGCCAGATACAGTTGAACTATCTCGATGCGGATTACCAAGCTGGACTCGCCGGCATGAAGTATGCCGCAGCAAGGGGACTTGGCGTGATTGTGATGGAGCCGTTGCGCGGAGGCGCGCTTGCGGACGTCTCGCCGGAAGTTGCGAAGATATTCGAACCCACGGGCAAGACGCCGGTCGAATGGGCACTTGATTACATTTGGAACAAGCCCGAAGTGTCGCTTCTGCTGAGCGGTATGGGCTCGATGCAGATGGTGCGCGACAACTTGCTCTACGCCGGACGCTCCAGCGTCGGCATGATAACGCAGAAGGACACGGAGATCATCGCCAAGGCCCAGCAGGCCATACAAGGCCAGAACACCATCCCTTGCACATCGTGTTCGTACTGTATGCCGTGTCCGCATGGCGTGGCCATCCCGTACAATTTCCAGACGTTCAACAACCTCTCCAAGGGCAAGACCGAGGAAGAGTGCAAGACGCAGTACGAAGAGTGGGTGCCCATGTTCGGCAAAAACGCGGCGGGATGCGTCTCGTGTGGCGTGTGTGTTCCCAAATGCCCCCAGCACATCGCCATACCGGAACGCTTGAAAGAAGTAGCCGCCAAATTTGGCTGAGTCAGAAGCTAGAAATGCGCGGGCTGAGCGCAGTGGCTTTTTCGTGGAATACGCGGCGGAGCTCCGTGACGGAGAATTCCCGCATGTCTGCTTCAGTCCAGACAAGGCCCACGTCATCCAAATTGTGGGAATCTGAGGATCTGACGAGCGCGTAGCCTTCCGTCCGTTCCCGCCATTCGTCCAGATTGGCGGTTCGGCTCAACTCCATTGCGTCCAAGCCTTCTTTGCCGGAGAGCACCCCCAGTTGCGAGAACACGCTCGAATAGGTGCGGTCGATATGCGAGGCGACGAAAAGTCCATTGAGAGAGTGGGCCTTTTCGCCGATCTCGTAAATCGTCAGCTTAGTGGGCATTGCAAGCATCAGACTCTCCATTTCGATGATCTCGTTGTCAGCGTTGACGATTGGCTGGTCGCCGAAGACCTCCGGTTGGTTGACGCGCTTTACAAGGCCGTCGCGCACCCAGTCGGTCATGGCAAGAGCCTGCTCAACTGTGTCGAAGATGGTTAGCAAGTGCACTTCCTCCGCCGAGCATACCTCAAGACCATAAAGGGCGGCGACGCCGGCGCGGCGGCAGCATTCCGCGAAAGCGGGGGCGTTGCGCGCGGTGTTGTGGTCGGATATGGCGATGCCGTCGATGCCTTTTTGGCGCGCGATCCGGGCTATTGCGCAAGGCGACATTTCCAGCGAGGCGCACGGGGAGAGGCATGAATGTATGTGCAGGTCGAAACGCATGCGGGTGTGTGGTTGCGGGACGATGCCCGGGGCTGGCCTTCTATACCTTGGATTTTCCCAGCGCGACACCAATAACGCATGAAGCGTCAAACTGCGAAAGGGGAGTAGTGATTATGCCAACGCCTTCTCTCTCGGCGGATCGCCTCATGTCGTCAGGTATGTCGCGGTCGTGGCAAATAACTATCGACTTAACGCCGACGAGCGTGCATACAGCGACGGTGTTGATGTGGTTTTGGATCGTGATTAGCGCTGAATCGCCAGGGGCGTGAGCCATGACGTCGCTTAGCATGTCAGATGTGTACGCCGATGTGATGGAGGCGCCGGCCGGTGTGGCCACCTGCACGGTACCGCCGCAGATCGTGGCGAGTTCCTGTAGCGTCATGTGTTTTTCTCCTCATCCGCCGACACTTCGTCCATGTCATGCCCCGGGGGATTCCCGATGTTGAATTTGCAGCGGACGGTCGTGCCTTTGCCCATGGTGGATTTTATTACAAACTCGTCTGACACGCGTTTTGAATTGGCAAGACCCATGCCGGCGCCGAAGCCGAGGGAGCGTATCCAGTCGTTGGCTGTGGAAGTGCCGTCCCTGCATGCCCATTCGACGTCTTCAATCCCTGGCCCTGTGTCTTTAGCCACTACCTCCGCCTGGTTGCCGGCGACGATAATGCCGAGAGTTCCGCCGTAAGAGTGGATGCAAATGTTTATTTCGAGTTCGTATGCGGCCACGGCTATGCGCCGCGCGGTGTGCGCATCGAGTTTCCGCTCCTGGAGGAGGCGTTTGATTTCGTTCGCGGCCTTTCCGGCGTTTTCGAAATCCAGTTTGACCACGGGGTACTCGCGGAGCATGTAGAAGTTGTCGCCCATGCCGTCTTCCGGCGGACGGGTTATTTGGCGTTCCAGACGGTTGATTTCCTTTGTGAGCTCGTACAGCAGAACGCGGTTGATGTCGCGCTGGCTCACGATGCCGACTAGCATGCGGTCTTTGCTTAGGACTGGGAAGCGCCCATATTTGTAGTTCTCAAAGTAGCGGAGGGCGAACGAAATCGGCATGTCGTCCTCCAAAACGATGAGGCGTGTGGACATGTGTTTGTCGGCGGTTTCGTCAATGTATCCGCCCATGATCGCTTGTATTATGTCGTCTATGCTTACGATGCCGAAAAGCCGCCCGTGCTCGGCGATTGGCACTCCGTTGAAGTGGTTGATCCTCATCAACTCCTGCGCCCGCCGCATGGTGTCTTTGCGTGTGATGGTGACAAGGTTGCGCGTCATGACGTCCCGCACCTTCAGGCGCTGGATGAGTTCCATGATGACGAGCGGCGACGTCTCGTCGGCGTTTTTAAGCCCGGCGAAATCGTTCTTCGCTCCCGGTGGGATGGCTCTTTTACCGTTGGTGTCGTCTGGCATGTTACCTAGAGTCCTCCTGATTGAGGTTAGCCGCGGCTTTGCTTTTCTGCTTCCAGCGCCTTGTGTATTCTGACGCAGCTCTCGTATTTCCCCAATGGAGACGAAACGAGCGAGATGCCAAGGCGCCTTGAGACGTCTTGCATCGAGGCCGGGAGGGGTTTGTCGTTGTGCACGACCACGCCCATCGCCCCGACGATCTGAGCCGTGCGCAGCGACTGGTCGCTTGCCAGTGAAGTGAGCAGCAGGATGTCATTCTGGTCGACTAGCAGGACGTCGCTCATCAGATCCGACGCCACCACGAACCCGACCTCACGGTTCTTGTTATTCTCCCTGAAAAGGATCTTCCCGTCCAAAACCTCCGCCACTTCATCTATTGTCATATTTTCCTCAAAACGCCCAGTATAAACATAATCCCCGCGTGCCGCCGCTTGAGGCTCCGCGTAAAGGAGCGCTGACGGAGCGCGGGGAATACCGCCGTCAATTCATTTGAACAGCCACTCACTTTAAGAAAATATTCGCGAATAGTCAATGCGTAAATATGATTTCACTGGATTTTGCACGCTGGTGAAGGCATAATGTTGGCCTGTTTTTAGGAATACAACCCGCTCTTTCGAGGGAGGCGTTGCAAGATGGAGTATACATGATGAAGAGCAACACGGCATTGGCTGCGGTTTTCACGGGAGTTG
>JALHHX010000329.1 GCA_022837245.1 Lentisphaerota bacterium | reverse complement strand
GGCAGGGCTCCACTTGGGAGCAGAGGAACCTTTGTCGCCCGAAATAGCCTTCCGCCGATCTCCGCAGTTCCAATCCAACCCCAAGACCGGGGCCAAAAGGTGCGCGGCACTAATAGCCCCACACCCGCGCCGGAACCGGCGCGAGTGCAAGGTCGCGTCCTGGCTGCGTTCCCGTTGCCTGAGCGGCCTTCTTTTAAGCGCCCTCGGTCACGGGATCAACAGGACCCGGTAGAAGCGTTGCGGTTCGCTGGCAGACGGCTGCAGGCACTGGAACTGGTTGCTGGTGGTGGTGAAGTTGGTTAATTCCACCCAATTCACCAGGTTGCTGCTCGCCTCGATGGCGTAATGGCCTGGCGAGCCGCTGACCAGCAGCCGAACCGGGCCGCCGGGCGTCACGCTGATCCAATCAATCCGAGGCGCGACCGGCTCGATGACCGTCAGCGTCGCCACATCGCTCATAACCGATCCGGCCAGGTTGGACACCTCGACCGAATAGCCGCCCGCATCTCCCGGCTGCGCATTGACCACCGTGTAGCTGGAGTCCGTCGCCCCGGAAATGGGCGTGTTGTTAAACCGCCACTGGTAGCTCGGAGCCGGGGTGCCGGAGGCGACGACCGTAAAGGTCGCATTCCCACCTTGATTCACATTCTGGTTCTGCGGCTGCGCCGTAATGGCCGGGGCAACATTAACTGGCGTCACCGTCAGGACCGCGCCGGAACTGGTGACGCTGCCGACAGCATTGTTAACGACCACGGAGTAGGTGCCCGCGTCGCCGGGCTGCGCATTGCTCAGCGCATAAACACTGCTGGTGGCACCCGCTATATCCACGCCATTGAACTGCCACTGATAACCGAGCGGCGCCGTCCCCGCCGCCTGCGCGGTGAAGGTGGCTGGCGTGCCCGCATCCACAGTCTGGCTCTGCGGCTGGGCCAGGATGACCGGCAGCGAATCCTGAATGGCCGAATAAACCCAGCGCACCGCGTCGGCGGCGACGCGCCGGGAACCCTCGCCCGTATTATTGGAAATGCGCACAAACCCGCTCGTGCCCGCCGCGAACGGCTTGGCGGTGGCGATCAGTTGCCACGACCCCATCCCGCTTTGCTGGCTGACGATAACATTCGTGGTCCCGCCATCATAGGACACCAGATACGGCACCGCCGCCGAACGCCTCGACGACGTAAGGGTGGGATACCAGACATACACGTCATAATTCCCGGCGACGGTCACCGTCGGGGTAAACGTGCCCGTTGCCGTGGCGTTGCCGCTCACCGTCGCGGCATAGCGATAGTTCGTCTCGAAATCATCGCTTGCGGTGGCGGTAGTCCAGGTCCCCGTAAAGGTCGCATTCGTATTGTCCACAACCAAATCAGGCACCGTCGAAGTAAAGTTGCCGGTGATATTCAGGTTGGGAACAACCGTGACGGTGAGCGGATTGACGGTGCCGCTGGCGTCGCCCGACC
>JALHHX010000328.1 GCA_022837245.1 Lentisphaerota bacterium | reverse complement strand
AATCACATCCCGGATATTCGGCATGCCCGTCAGGAACATCAGCAGCCGCTCGAAGCCGGCCCCAAACCCGGCATGGGGGACCGTGCCGTAGCGGCGCAAGTCGGTGTACCACCAGTAATCCTCGGGGTTCAAGCGGTGAAAAGCCATATTGGCGCGGAGCTGTTCGAGGCGCTCCTCGCGCTGGGCGCCGCCGATGACTTCGCCAATGCCCGGCACGAGCACGTCCATCGCCGTCACGGTCCGGCCATCGTCATTCAGGCGCATATAGAAGGGCTTGATCTCGCGCGGATAGTTGAACACGGTGGCCGGCGACTGAAAATGCTCCTCGGTCAGGAACCGCTCGTGCTCGGATTGCAGGTTGTGCCCATAGTGGACGGGGAACTCGAACGCCCGGCCCGACTGCTGCAGGATCCGGATGGCGTCGGTGTAGGAAACCCGCACAAACGGGCGCTCGACGACGAACTGAAGCCGCGCGAGCAGGTGGCGGTCCACCCGCTGGGCGAATAACTCCAGGTCTTCGGCGCAATGCTCCAGCGCATACCGCGCCATGGCCTGGATGAACTCCTCGCCCAGGTCCATGTCCCCCGCCAAATCGCAGAACGCCATCTCCGGCTCAATCATCCAGAACTCGGCCGCATGGCGGGCCGTATTCGAGTTCTCCGCGCGGAAGGTGGGGCCGAAGGTGTAGATGTTGGACAGCGCGCAGGCGAAGGTTTCCCCCTCGAGCTGGCCGCTGACCGTGAGAAACGCCGGCTTGCCAAAGAAATCCCCCCGCGCCGGCTCATCCCGGTTGCCGGGGAGCACCGTGACGCGGAACATCTCGCCCGCGCCCTCGCAATCACTGGCGGTGATGATGGGGGTGTGGACATAGACAAAATCGCGCTCCTGGAAGAACTGATGCACGGCAAAGGCCAGCCGGCTGCGCAGGCGGAACATGGCCCCAAAGAGATTCGAGCGCGGACGCAAATGCGCGATGGTGCGCAGGAATTCGGGCGTGTGCCCCTTCTTTTGCAACGGGTAGGTGGCATCCGCCGCCCCGATCAGCGCCACCCGCGTCGCCCGCAGCTCCCACTTCTGCCCCGCCGCGGGCGAGGGCACCAGCCGCCCCTCGATCTCCGCGGACGCCCCCGTGGTGAACTGCGGCAACTGCTCCGCGCCCGGCGTGCCGGCATCCACGACGACCTGCACATTGGCCGCGCAGGAGCCATCGTTCAATGCCAGAAAGGAGAACCCCTTGGCGTCCCGCCGGGTGCGAACCCAACCCTTGACGGTGACCGCTTCGCGCGGCTCCGTCGCTGCCAGCAGATGCTTGATCAATATGCGCATGGAAACGATTCCAACAACCGGCGTCAGCCTAGCGCAACGCGCCCCAACCGCAAGACCCGACCCGCACGGCCAAAAACAGGGCCTTGGGTTATCGGCGTCTGAGTTTCGGTAGCTGAGGGGAAAACGATGTCTCCAA
>JALHHX010000327.1 GCA_022837245.1 Lentisphaerota bacterium | reverse complement strand
GCGATGGCTGCCACGATCAGGGCGGGACGCATGAGCACGTAGGGAAAGTAAATCTCGTGAATACCGCCAAAAAGCAAGATGACGGCAGAGGCCGGTGCTGTTTTTCTTGCGATGGCCTCACCCCGCAACATGTAGGCGAGCAAGATCCCCAAGCCGGGACCCGGGTTGGCCTCCAGCAAGAATAGCAGCGAGCTTCCAAGCTCACGTGCTTGCTCTATACCCAATGGCGTCAATATCCCATGGTTGATGGCATTGTTCAGGAACAAGACTTTTGCCGGCTCAATGAATATTGCTACCAAGGGCAGCACCCCCTTGTCCAACACGAACGCAACCCCTGCATTCAGCAGGCTCGTCAACCCGAGCATGATCGGTCCGATGATCAAGAAACCGATTATCGCACAGACCATGCCGAGAATACCGATCGAGAAATTGTTGACCAGCATCTCGAAACCCGGCTTCACCCTGTCCCTGGAGAAGGTATCGAACCATTTAATCAGGAGCCCGGCCAGGGGTCCCATCACCATGGCGCCAAGAAACATGGGAACATCACTGCCTTCAATCACACCGATGGTGGCGACGGTTCCCATAATCCCACCCCGTGTGCCGGCGACATTGCTACCGGAGGTATATGCGATCAGCAATGGCAACAGGTACCTGAGCATGGGAGCCACGAGCTTCGCCAGCTCTTCGTTGGGCAACCAGCCTGCCGGGATGAAGATGGCGGTGATCAATCCCCACGCGATAAATGCCCCGATGTTGGGCATGATCATCGCGGATAGTTTGCTTCCAAACGATTGGACATGTCTGTGTAATGAATTTTCCATGCGAAATAGCTGTTATATGTTAGGGCAATAATTCATCGTTTCGTTCTCCGGTTTTCGCCAGGAGCTCGGCCGAGGGATGGCCGTGACACCGGGAACGAAGGTACAAACTATTTTTATACCTCGCGTTGCAAAAAGGTGGCAATCACTTCATAAGCCTCCACCATCCTCTTGTTCAATGGCGAAGAGGCCTCAACACCCGATATTTTTCCGATGGCAGTGGCAAGCCCTTCCTGCCGTATCATCTCTTGCATCTGGGAACTCTGGTGATCTCCTGCGATGTGGAAATGAAGCGCGGCTCCTACCCCCAGCAATAAATTGTCGATGGGCAATCCATACTGGTGAGCCGTCGTGAGTGGTGATATGAAGCGGTCGCCAGCGGAGAGCTTACGCAGGGGATCGCGGCCCACGCGAGTCACCACGTCATTCAGGAAGACGTTGCGAAAACGATTGATGATCTTTTCACAATAAGCGGCATGCTCATCGATGTCCAGCCCGAACTTGCGAGCCAGTGCCGCTCCACTTTCATGCATGGCGGCACGCGTTATCTTGAGGATACAAGGATCGGCGATGCTCTGATCAATTGTTTCGTACCCTTTCAGGTACCCCAGGTAGGCGACGATGGCATGTCCGGTGTTGAGG
>JALHHX010000001.1 GCA_022837245.1 Lentisphaerota bacterium | reverse complement strand
AGCCGCGAAAACCTGAAGCTAATAGGGGACATAGTGGAGGCGCTTGACACGACGCCGCCACAGGTTCTAATTGAGGCCAGGTTTATTGAGATTGTCGTCGACGACCTGAGCGAACTGGGGATCGAATGGCTTATGAATTCTCCGTGGAGCCTCGCTTCGAAGGAGATCGAAGGAGAAGACGGGGAGTTGACCGAGGCCGACAAGATCCTGATGCAAAACGCTGGCTTCAAGACAACGCCTTACACCACGGGGGATGGCGGTCCGCATCCGCTTGGGCCGCAAGGCTCCTTCGGGCTTATCGACAGCCCCGCCACGGCGGGCCAGGGCCTGAACCTCACAGTCCAAGGGGTTCTCACAGATCCCATGTTCACGGCGGTGCTGCACGCCCTCCAAATCTCGGGCAAGGGCCGCACCCTTTCGATGCCGCGTGTGACCACGATGAACAACAACCCCGCCAAGCTTAGAAGCGGGCAGGATCTGCGTTTCTTTGAGGAGTTTCAGGCGCAGGCATTCAGCCTAGTGGACGTGAACAACCAGAAATACACCGTCACCGCCCTGATCCCCAAAGGCACTCCCTCGATAGAGGAACTGGGTATCACTTTGCTGGCCGTGCCGAGCGTTGGGGCGGACCGCGAGAAGATCACGCTTCTGCTCAACCCTTCGATCAGCTCCCTCGACGGATATGTGTCGTACCAGGACGATTCCGAGAAGCCATCGGAGGAAAGCACCTTGCCAATCAGGCAGGTGGTAGTAAAGCTCCCCGTTTTCACTCGGCGGGAGGTGGCCACGAAGCTGACTGTCAGAAGCGGCGACACGGTCGTCATGGGCGGTCTCATAGATTCCATTGAGCAGGATACCGTCCACAAGATCCCGATCCTAGGAGACATCCCGATTTTCGGCTATTTGTTCCGCCGCACTGGCATTACGGAGCAGCGCCGCAACCTGCTAATATTCGTAACGGCGACTGTCATTTCGGACCGCGGGGAATCGCTCATGAGCCCGACCATGGACTATGGCGCATACGGCGACTTGGCCACGACTCCCACACCCGCTACCGCCGGATTGGATGTGGGCGTACCCGCCTCGGATCCCACCACCTCGGCACCCGCAGCCGAACCTGCTCCCACCGCCCCGGCGGCCTCTGCCAAGCCTGATGTTCCCATCGCCGCCGCAATCGCTTCCGTGCTTGACGGCGGCACAGCGCCCGAGGCAGTTGCCGCCCCGTCGGAAGCCGCCGGTGCAACTGCAACTTCAGAAGGTGCTGCTCCGCAGTAATTGTAATGCGATACAAACGCACAATAGGAATAGAATACGGTGCCGGTGCGCTACGTGCCGGGGAGGCGGGCAGGCCTTCCCCAGAGGGGCTGTTGCTACCGTCCGATCCTATTGAGGCGCAGCGCATGATTTCCCGTTATGCCGAGGAAACGGGTTTGACGGGCGTTCCCGCCGTGCTGGGTGTTCCTGCCGAGACCGTCTATTTGAGCCTCCTTAAAATCCCGCCAGGACCGCGCCGCGGGCGAGAGGCCGCGGTGAACGAACATCTGGAGGGGTTGTACTCTTTGTCCGGAAGCGAGACGGTTTCCGACGTTTCGCCGGTGCCCGCACGCGGCAAGAACAAGCCGGTGCTGGTTGCCGTGGCGCGCCTAGACGCCGTCCGCGCCCTGATGTCCCCCCTGCAGGCGGCAGGTTTGAACATCATTGCCGCCGTGCCGGTCTCGCTCGCATTTTTCAACTACGCTGCGCAGAAACTTGCGGGCCGCTCAGATCGCCTAGTCGTGCTTTGTCCTGTTTCCGGCACTGGCATCGAGGCGCTTTGCGGCGTGGGGGACACGCTGGCGGGAGTATGGCGTATTCCCGTTGGCGCGTCGACTCAATCGGGAAAGGATGCGTCGTTGCTCGCGTTTGGGGCTGAGCTGGAGGCAGCCTGGCGCGGCGGCCAGTCCGTGCGTGGCGAAACGCCATCCGTCGTCTGGTGCGGAGATTTCCCCTTGCCGGAAGGCGTTGCCAAAAGTCTTTCCGCGGCGATAGGTGCCGATCCCGTGCCCATTGCCGAATGGCGCACGGATCCTAAAGCCGAGCGCGGCAGGGCGGTGTTGCCCGTCGCGCTCTCGCAATGCGTTCCCGGGAGGCAGGGCGCATTCCTGAGCCTTCTTCCCTCGGCCATGCGCGAGCGGGTGGTGCGTCGAGCCATGTTGCCATACCACGCGGCGGCGGCGTTGCTCTTCGCGGCGTTCGCCATTATGCTATGCATAGGCGAGTCGCGGCGTTCGGGAGATTTGCGGCGGCGTCTGGACATCGCCGAGACGCGCATTCGGGAGCGGCGCGAGCTGCTGGAACTGCGCGAAGGGCTTGCCGCGCGGAATTCGGATCTTGATATGCAGGTGGCGGCCCTGCGCGATTCGGCTCTGAGCCCGCTCAAAACCCGCGAACTTCTCATTGCGATCGCCGAGGCGAAGAGCCCCGACGACTGGATAGTTTGCATGGCTGATGCACGCAGCTATTTCAACACGCCGACGGCGCCGCCGAAAAAAACCGAAAACGAGCCGGCACCGCCGTTCGCTTTCAACCAGCCGGCGTTTATCGTGGAAGGATATACCCCCAGCGCGGACCTCTCATCCGTGCGGTCGTTCATAGAGACGCTGCGCCTGCATCCGCAGGTGGTGGCCGTAGATCTTCTTGGTGACGACCGAGTCGGCCCGGACCGCACACCTGAGCCCTTCCGCTCCATACCCCGCATCCACCGCTTCGTAATGGAGGTACGCACACGTGAACCGTAGGCAAGACTCCGACGATTCCAAGAGTGCGATCCCCGTTGAGTTGCTACTGGCGGCCGCGACGTGGGGGGCAATTATTTTGGGCTCGGTCCTGCTGGTGGCGTTCTGGCTCCCGATGCGGCTCGACACCCGCTCGCTGGAGGACCGCGCGGACGCACTGGCAGGGAAGATCGCGGAGCAGTCAGGCACCGCCGGCATCGAGGCTCTGCATGCAGAAGTTGAGAAGGCGCTTACGCGCGAAGCTGCTTTGAAGGCGCAGATGGACTATTGGATTGACAGGCGTAACACCTTCGCGCACCCGCAGGATCCCTCCGGCTCGACGCCGCAGCAGGAGGATGGGCGCATCGACTTCAAAATCGCGCTCTTCAACGCGCGCACGAGTCTCATGGCGCGAGCCGAGGCGCGAAACGTCATAATCCCGGAAGATATCGGCATCAACGAAACGCTCAGCACCGACACGCGCGTCGAATCCGCCCTGGGCCAGCTCTCGGGCACCATGCGTCTCCTCGAGAAGGTAATGAATTCGGGCATACAAGAGGTTTATATGATTCAGCCGCAGGCGCTCCTGATGAAATCCATGCAAAGCGACGAATACGACCGCCTGCGCGAGTATCCTGTGAAAATCGACGCGCTTGCCGATTTCGAGGAATGCCTTTCTTTGCTGGCACTGCTTGGCGATCCCGACATGGGCTATTCCCTGGACAGTCTTTCCATATACAAGGACATTTCGCCGAACCCCGAAAAACGGCTCAATCTCCAGTTTGTGGCAACGGCAGGGCGCCCGCTACGGCGCAAGCGTCCAGGGGAAGGGGACGTGACTCCGGAGCGTCCGTCACAATCTCCTGCAATAAAGCCCCCTGCACCGGCTGGCCCTGCGCCTTCAACGAGGTCGGCAAGACGTCAGGCAGATAACGGTGCCGACTCCTCCAGTCCCTCCACTAACAAGACCGTGCAGGAGGCGACGCAATGAGGATAATAGAATCAGCATGGAAAAGATTTCTTCGCCGCCATCCGTCAGCCCCTGCGGCCGCAATCCTCGTGCTTCTGCTCGCGCAGGGAGCCTACTGGGGCTTCTGGGAGGCGCAACGCCAGCCAATCGATAAAGCCAACAAGGCCATCCGCCCGCCTGTCGCAGCAGAGGTTCCCGATTTTGAATTCCCATACGATGAGGAAAGCTTCCGCGATATTCCGGACTGCCCGTTCACGCCGAACAGCCTCTATTTTGCATTACCCGGCCTGAACGAGGCAGCGACGCCCCCCGAGGAGCCCGTTACGGAACCTCCGCCGCCGGATCAACCGCCACCGCCACCACCACCACCGCCACCACCGCCACCGCCACCGCCGGATCCGGTCGAGGAACTCGGGTCGCTGCGCTATCGCGGGCTGATGAAAACATCAAGCGGTTTGCAGATCGTATTCATTGAAGACGCAGAAGAAAAAACAACACTGCGCATGATGGAAGGCGAAGCGGTGGGGAGTTGGCGTCTTGATTCCATTTCAAGAGACGGCGTAATTTTCACCGGGGAAGGAGGCCGTAAATTCGAAATGCTGCGTGTTTCGCAGGAGCCTGAA
Organism: Lentisphaerota bacterium; assembly: GCA_022837245.1. GTDB lineage: Bacteria > Verrucomicrobiota > Kiritimatiellia > RFP12 > UBA3636 > JAAZFF01. The sequence goes on along the minus strand of JALHHX010000001.1, from coordinate 47,105 downwards.
CCTCCGGCGCTCGAGCCCCCGAAGCCGTCAGAAACCCGAAAGCCCGCGCCTCCAAAGCCGGAAGAGGTGGTTTCTGCCGCGCCACCGGAGCCTGCGGATTCCGCCGCCGCGCCGCCGGCCGGCACCGAACAGAAAACGGAGGCCGCCGAATGAGCCCGTTGCAGCCGTCCGCAAGTTCCCCGCGCGACCCAGCCGCCGGACATAAACTGGGATTCCCGTCGGAAACCCTCGCCAAGGCGTTTTGCTCCAAATTGTCGGAACTCTACGAAGTGGCAGAGCGCAAGATAGAGGAACTCTGCCACCGAGCCCGTTGGCTCGACGAGCCGATCACCGATCTGGTTCTGCGCGAAGGCATATTGTCGGGAGCAGAGCTGCGCGATGCGCTCTCGGCGATCAGCGGCATACCAACCATATCGCTTGCGGAAATACGCGTGGCAACCGAGGCGGTCGAACGCGTGCCTGCCACCACGGTAAGCCGTTGCCGCATTATGCCGCTCCAGCTTCGGAAGGAGCATATCCTGCTGGCCTGCGACCGGATTGTGTCGCATGCCGAGACGGAACAGCTGCACGTGCTTCTAGGCTGTCCGATCGAATGGACGCTTTGCACTCCCAACGAGCTCTCGGAAAGCATTAAACACTTCTACGGCGTCGGCCTGCAAAGCTTTCTGGATATCGACACGCAGAAGCGCAAGGGTGACGACCAGGACGGAGGCGCGGAAGCGTCACCTGGGTTGTCGGGTTTCGTCGAACAGTTGATAGACGACGCCATCCAGGCGAACGCCACGGACATACACGTCGAGCCCGTGGAGAACGGCCTGCGCGTCCGTTTCCGCATCGACGGCATCCTGTACCCGATCACACTGCCGGCTGGCATCGACCAGTACCGCCGCGCCATCGTGTCGAGCATAAAGGTGATGGCCCAACTCAACATCGCAGAGCGCCGTTTGCCACAGGACGGACGTTTCACCCGGGTCACCGACGGCAACTCGTACGACATACGCGTCTCCGTGCTGCCGGCGCGCCATGGCGAGACCATAAGCCTGCGCATTCTCAACAGGCAGTCCACGTTCCTTGATCTCGAGGAGCTTGGCCTCGACCAGCAGCAGCGGGCTGAAATTGAAGATCTAATCGGTTTGACGCACGGCATCGTGCTTTTCACCGGACCGACCGGTAGCGGCAAGACCACCAGCCTCTACGCCACGCTTGCAAGGTTAAACACGGATGAGCGCAAGATAGTCACGCTCGAAGATCCCGTGGAGTACGACCTCGCCGGCGTCACGCAAATGCAGGTGCAGCCGGAGATAGGGTTCACGTTCCCGTCGGGCTTGAGATCCATTTTGAGGCACGACCCCGACGTCATTCTCATCGGCGAAATCCGCGATTCCGAAACGGCGGGTATTGCCGTCGGCTCATCGCTTACCGGTCATCTGGTCCTGAGCACGCTCCACACGCAAAGTGCCGCAGGAGCCGTCGTGCGGTTGATGGACATGGGGATCGAACCGTACCTTGTCGCCGCCAGCGTTCAGGGCATGATAGCTCAGCGCCTCCTGCGCCGCATCTGCCCCACATGCCGCGAAACATATTTCGAGAGCCAGCCAGTGGAGGCCGAGGCTCTCGCGCTTTTCCCGGATCTGGAAACTCCAGTTCTGTTCCATAGGGGACGTGGCTGCCCGAACTGCCGCTACATCGGCTACAGCGGGAGGCAGGCCGTCTTCGAAGTGTTCCCCATGAACGAAGAGCTGCGCCGCCTCGTGATAGACCGCGCGCCGACCTCCGCGCTTGTGCAGCATGCCCTCTCCCTGGGCTTCACAGCGTTGCGCCACAATGCCTGGCGTTGTGCGATTGACGGCGCCACCACCGTGGGCGAAGTGCTCCGCATGACGCGCCGCGCATCCGCGGGTACTTGATGTAAAGAGGTTTCGCCACCCCGCGGGCAAGAGCCTGCCCGCGGGAAGTGGTTAAAACCTTCGGGGGCAGATGGCGCGGAGTTGCAGCCTGTGCTGGCAAGTGCCTTGCGCAGGGCACCTGGCCTATGTCGGCAAAATCCTTGAGCGTGTGCGACGCAGGTCTTTTTAACCACTTGCCGCAAGCAGGCTCTGCTTGCGGGGCGCGAAAAGTTTAGCAGTAAACCAATATTCCGGTAATACGCATCTCACGTTGTTCAGGCATACTGTTCGCCATTCGCAACGGATAGTAGGCGGGTAAGCCACCGGCCGCCGGGCGGAGATTCAATGAAGAAAGAGAACAATGAAAGCAATCAGCTTGAACAGGTCACTTCTTGTGATGGCCGCGGTAACAGCGGCGGGTGCCACACATGGCGCCAACATCGTGTATGGCGGCGACTCGGCGGCGGGTGTCAACCCCGGCGCCGCGCATGTCACGGTCAACACCACGTGGACCAGCGATAATGTCTATTATCTCACCGATCCGGTGTTCGTCAAGGACGGCGCAACGCTGACCATTCAGCCCGGCACGGTTATCCGCGGCACAATGGCCTCCGGGGCGGGGGACTTCCCTGGCGCCCTGGTAGTCTCGCGCGGCTCGAAGCTCAACGCCGTCGGCACGCCGACGCAGCCCATCATCATGACGGGCGAGGCGGACAACAACGTCCCCGGAATGGTGGCCACGACGCCGTGGAACGACGATGAAAATGGTCTGACCCAGCAGTGGGGCGGCCTGATCATCCTCGGCAGGGCGTTCTTGGCGACGAACGTCGGCGGCGAGGGAACACCCTCGCCCAACGCGGCCCTCGATCTGCAGATCGAGGGTCTGGAGCCTTTCGGCGACTACAGCCGCTACGGCGGCGGCAACGACGACGACTCCAGCGGCGAGATCAAGTTTGTCCAGATCCGCTACGGCGGATTCATCCTGGGCGCCAACAACGAGATCAACGGGCTGACGCTCGGCGCCGTCGGGCGCGGCACGAAGATCAGTTTCGTCGAAATCACGAACAACAAGGACGACGGCGTTGAGTTCTTCGGCAGCACGGTCAACACCAAGTACATGATCGTCCGCAACAGCGCCGATGATTCGTTCGACTGGGACGAGGGCTACCGCGGCAAGGGTCAGTTCTGGCTCGTGATCCAGGGTTCGCTGCACACCACAAACGACAGCAGCGACAAGGGATCGGAGTGCGACGGCGGCATGGGCGACGCTTCCCAGCCTTCCTCCTGCCCGACGATCTACAACGCCACGTACATTGGCCTTGGCCGGAATATCGCCGCCAACGGCAAGAACACCGCGTTCAACTTCCGCGACGGCACGGCGGGGCGCGTCTATAACAGCATGTTCCTGGACTTCGGCGGCGCGATCGCCATCATCGAGGGCGCCACAACCGGAGCCGGCACCTCCGCGCAGAAGACGACCATGACCTACCCGCAGAACCAGTACTACGACCACGAGGCCAACGGCAGCAAGATGCTCGAGCTCAAGGGCAACTACTTCGCGAACTTCGGGACGCCGACGATTCCGGGATGGCCCGCGAACTCCGAAAATATCGGCGGCCAATACGGCACGGACGGCACCGACGGCAACAAGGCGGCCTTCGCCTACCCGCTCTTCACCGGGCTGGGCAACCTGTACGAGAATGTCAGCCTCGATCCGATGAGCTACAACGCCCCGCTCTACTTCGAACGCTCCTCGACGGCGCTCGCAGGTGCTGGCAAGAGCGTCTACAACGTCACGTACATCGACGGCTACATCCCGGCCGCCGACATGCCGAGCGGAGTGACGCTCAAGTCCGTTCCGGCGAACGACGGCTTCTTCTCGGACGTCCCGTTCCCCGGCGCCTTCGGCTCCGATCCCAACGCCAACTGGCTGCTGGACTGGACGCTGATGGACCGTCTGGGCATGGTCGCGAGTGAGTATGACGCTTCGACAGTCTACTCCTTCGGCGACTTCGAGACCCTTAGGGCCGATCCCCCGCTGGAGATCACGGACTTCTACCAGTCCATGACCCTCCGCTTCTTCGCGGGCGAAGGCAAGTCCTACCGCATCGAGGCCTCCACGGAGGCGGGCTTCGCGGATCCCAACCTGATCAGCACGGTGGACACCATCGCCGGCAATGGCGCGTACATAACGTACAACGACATGCAGCGCATCGAAGGCAACAAGTTCTACCGCATCGTGGAAGTTGCGGAGTAACCAGCCGCGAAACAACCTTCTCATAAAGTAAGGATGGTTATAGCTGAAGGTTCCCCCCGAGGGGCAATCCCGAGGGGGACGCCACTTAAATATAAAGACAGATAATATAAACAGGACAACAGGTAGTCCACAGGGCAAGGACGCAATTATGAAAGAAAACCGTTGGGCGCGGGTTCAGGTTGCAACGCTGATTTGCTGCATTTGCGCGGCATGGGTCGTCGGCGGTTGCGGAAAAAAACAGGAAGAAGAAAATAAAGACGGCAGCGGCACATTTGTTCAAGAGAGGACCGATGTGGAGTTGACGGAGGCCATCGCGCTTCCAAATGCGGGGGATGCCATATCCTACGCATGGTTTTTTGCTTCGTCCATAGTGGACGATCCGGACGACAAGGCGAACGCCCAGGCAGAGGTGGCGCTCGCGGAGCTGCGCAGAGGCGGCGGCGCGCAAAGGGCGTTGACGCGTGCATATATGATTTACCGCTGGCCCAGGAGCCTGGTGCTGGCGGAGGCGGGGGAGGAGCTGGCGCGCAAGGGCGAAGCCGGGAATGCCGCGGTATTGGTTGAGGACGCCATGGAAGTGGCGGAGAAGGGAATCGAGCAGGATTGGCAGGGTTCACGCATCAGGGAGGCGCTGCGCCGTGTGGAGTTGATGCTGGGAGCCAACAGCGTCGGCAAGGCGGCATCTGCCACGAACGCCCTCGACAAGCTGTGGGTGGAAGCGGAGAGCGGCATCGGCCTACAAGCATGGGAACGGCGGATGGACGTGGTGGAGATGGCGCTTTCCCGTGGCGAGGCGGACTACGCGGGCGCTAAAATGGCGGAGGTCGCCGAAGGTGTTGGCGGGGTTGAGGCGCCGCCCTACATGCTGCTGCCAACGCAGGCGCGCGCGGCGCGTCTGCTGGCCGAGACTGGAATGAAGGACGAGGCACGCAAATTGGCGGATTCCGTCGTGGCGCGTGTTCCGGAGCTGATGAACATAGAGCAGCCGGCCGTGCTGGCGGAGGCGGCGGCAGCGGCGCGCCTTGCGGATCCAGGCGGCGATGCGGAGGCGCGTTTTCTCGAGGCGGCGCGGCTTTCTTCGGAATTGGTGAACAACAGGCCGCGCTGCAAAGCCCTTGCGTCGATAGGGCTCAGTCTGGATGCGAGTGGAATGGAAAACGAAAAGATTTTTGCGGCTCTTGACGTGGAAGTGCGCAAGCTGGCGGCGGGGCTGTAAAACAATGTTCTTGAAAAAATTCAGAAATTCAAAATTGCAGGATGGGGCGCTTCCGCCGCCCGGCGTTCCTGGTGCCGGTTGTCCAAAAGGTGTAAGGATTGGCATTCAAGCCGTTGTCCTGTTGGCGGTTTCCGCCACCTTTACGCTGGTTATGCGAGGCGCCGCGCCCACGGAGCCGGACATCGCCGTTCAGCCGGCACCCGGAACGCCTGGCGGCGGAGGCATCCGCGGCGTGGTGCAAGATGTCGAGTTCAACGCGCCCGTGCCGCTGGCGAAGGTCAAGACCGCCGAGGCGGACCTCGAAGTGGAGAGCGACGGGCGGGGAAACTTCAGGATGATCGGCCTTGAACCCGGCGTCTACACGCTCATCGTCACCAAGGAGGGTTATGCGCGCGGGATAGTGTCGCAGGTGATCGTCAGCGGGAGCGGGCTGACCGACGTCAACGTGGAGCTTAAGCCAGAATTGACCGAGATGGACGAGCTTGTGGTGGAGGACATTCAAATCGCCGAGCCGAAATCCGAGGAGGGCATGCTGGAGCTGCGTGAGACGTCGCTCTCGTTCCAGGATTCCATTGGCAAGGATTTCATGAGCAAGGCGGGGGCTTCGGACGCGGCCGGCGCTCTCAAGCTCGTGGTGGGCGCGACCGTTTCCGATGGCAAGTACGCGTCGGTCCGCGGCATGAGCGACCGCTACGTGGGCACAACCATGAACGGCGTGCGCGTGCCGAGCTCCGACCCGCGCAGGCGCGCCGTGCACATGGATCTATTCCCATCGGGGACGATCGAGTCTATATCGGTCAGCAAAACCTTTACGCCCGACCTGCCGGGCGACTACACGGGCGGCGGCATCGACATGCGCACCGTCGGCGTGCCGGACGACTTCTTTTTCAACGTCTCGATGTCGCAGGAGCACAACGACACCTACACCGGCAAGCCGGGGTGGAGGACGTACGATGGCGCGAAGGTGGACAGGTTCGCGAATTCGCGTGGTGGCGAAGACCTGCCCGACGGCGCCAAGCAACTCGGGACGGAAGAGCAGCCGTTCGAAACGCCGTCGCAGTCGGAGCACCAGCACATTGCCAGTGAAGAGTTCCCGCATTCGGGAGACTACGTCGCGGCGGACAAAATGGTGAAGAGCTTCAACCCCGTTCTAGGCACGAAGACAAGGCGCATGCCGGCGAGCTCCAGCTTCGGGTTCAGCGTGGGCGACCGCGTGCCGCTGCCGTTTGGCGAGGACACCGCGCTGGGCTACACGCTGGCTTACACGTGGTCGAACAAATTCAAGCAGACTGACTCCGACGAGACTAAACAAATCTGGGCGCCGAAAGGCTCGGAATCCGACTCGGAGGCCATCGACTACAAAAACTCCGTGGGCCAGCAGGAGATCAAATGGAGCCTGCTGGGGTCGGTCGGCATAGAGGCGGGCGAGAACCACGACTTCACCATCACGGCGATGCGCAACCGCGTCGCCACCGACCAGGCAGGACTCGACATCGAGGAGCACGATCCATACGCGCTCGACACCTTTTGGTCGCAACAGCAGTCCATACACTGCACGGAGCGCCAGCTCGACGTGCTACAGTTACGCACATCGCACAAATGGCCGACGCTCTTTGGCGAACGCATGGGGCTGGAATTGGACGCCTACATGTCGCACAACGAGGCATCGCAGTACGAGCCCGACGTGCGCTTCTTCAAAAACTACGTGGGCTTCCGCGGGGATGGCGAATGGAGCTACCAGACGCTGCCGGACGGGGTGTCGGGCGCCGATTCCGACGCGACCACGCGGATCTGGCGCGACACATTCGAGGACAACTCCCAGTACGGCTTGAATTTGCGCCTGCCCTTCAAGGCGAAGGCGTATGACCTGAGCGCGCTCTTCGATGGCGATCTGGAGCGGAGTCCGCTCGCCCTCGCGGACGGCGCGATCAAGTTCGGCCTCTCGCGCGACTACACAAAGCGCCGTTACGAGCAGACTTCTTTCTTCTACACGATGCTCCCGCAGGGCGATCCGGCCAAACCCGCCGGCGAGCCGCAGCGCGCCGACTACCCGGGCCGCCGCGGCTACGCCAACTGGCTGGCGGCGCATAATGCGTGGCAGGAATCCGACGCATACCGGGAGTATCTGGGCATGGTGGACGTGGCGGCAGGGGACCGTGAAAAGGGATCATACACCTCGAACTCGCCTGACGACCTGTGAACCGACGTTTTCGCCCAGTCGCTCGGCCTGAGCGATTCGCAAAACAGCTTCATCAGGAACATAATGGCCAAGGAGAGGGATATCGACTACGACGGCCGGCAGACGTTCAGCGGCGGCTATGCGATGCTGGAGTTCCCCGTCCTAAAACAAGTGACCTTGATGTACGGCGCCCGCGCGGAGCGTACCGAGATGTCGGTCGATCCCATGTCCGACATGCAGATCAGCAACCCCGAGCAGGCGTTCGTCGTGCCGCTCAAGCAAGAGCTGCCCGACGGCGGCTACTACTACTACCTCGGCGGAGTGCCGCAGGAGGAGGCGGTGGCGGAGATCGACGATTCGCGCTGGCTGCACGCCTACGGCCTTACTTACGAGGCGGTTCCCGGGCTCAAGCTGCGCCTCAACTACGGCGAGACAATCGCGCGCCCCACATTCCTTGAGATGGCGCCGGTCATCACGTACGACTACATTTCCGGCGACACCATGATCGGCAACAACGAACTGGTGCTCTCGGAAATCAAAAACTACGACTTGCGCCTGGAGTGGTTCTTCAGGGATGGCGACATCCCGCTGTTCGGCGACGGCGACCTCTTCGCGTACAGCCTCTTCCGCAAGGACATAAAGAATCCGATCGAGCTGGAATCGTTCTCGTACCTCTCCCAGGAATACCTGATGTCCGTGAACTATCCCGACGGCGAGGTGAACGGCATGGAATTCGAGCTGCGCAAAAAGCTGGACTTCCTTCCGGGGCCTTTCCAGTACCTGACAATCGGCGCCAACCACACGCGGATGAATTCCGAGGTCAAGATCCCCGAAAACATGCGCGATTCGCTTGAGTTCCACAACCTGGGCGTCGAGGACAAAAGGCGCGAGATGGCCGGGCAGCCCGAGGACATCACCAACTACAACATCACGTGGGACCACCCGGAGTGGGGGACCTCCATCGGCCTCTTCTACAACATCCGCGGCGACATGCTCAAGAGCGGCGCGGCAATCGGCTCCGACGGTGCCACGGCCGACATCTATTCGAAGAAACTCTCGTCGGTGAACTTCAGCATCTCGCAGAAAATCGGGGAGACCGTCAAGGTCACTTTCCAAGCAAAGAATCTGCTTGACCCGAGGGTGGGCGAAGTGTACCGCGAGCCGGACGGCACGGAGACCCACCGCAAATCATACCGCGAAGGCAAGACATTCTCGCTGGGGGTCAGCGCGACATTTTGAGGAAGAATTTTATCATGCAAAGGAAAACCAATATGAATCACAGAAGGTTGAAAATCGGCGCCGCCGCGGCGGCTGCCCTGCTGGCCTGTTCGGCGGGCGCCATGGCGCAAAATCAGTCGGTGGAGGGGAATTGGCGCGAATCGATGCGCACCTCGATGGGGCGCTGGGTGGAAGCGGAGAAGCTCATCTCCTCGGAGCGGAACGCCTGGAAGCTCGACCGCGAGCTGCTTGAGTACCGCTACGCGGCGCTCACGAACGAGACCGCGGCGCTCAGGTCCGCGACGGCCGGGATCAACGACGATTACGAGGCGTCAGCCGGGAAATGCGCGGAGTATGTGGAAGAGGACGCCAAATTGAAGGCGCTTTCCGAAGTGCTGGCGGAAGAAGTGGCCGCAGCGGAGAAAAGCGTGCTTGCGATACTCGAAAAGGCTCCGGGGCCGATCGTGGAAAAAGTGCGGCCGCTCTCGCAGCGCATTCCGCTGGATCCCTCGACCTCCAAAGCGGGGCTTGGGGAGCGCCTGCAGAACGTCGTGGGAGTGCTCAACGAAATCAACAAATTCTCGCGGGACATCACCGTGGTGAGCGAGGTTATGACCCCGGAGGGATCGGACACCAGCTTCGAGGCCTCGGTCGTGTATTTCGGCCTCGGGCAGGGGTATTACGTCAATCAGCCCGGAACCGTGGCTGGTTATGGCTGGGCGGGGGACGAGGGCTGGGTGTGGATGCCTAGCAACTCCATTGCGCAGGCGGTGGCGGACGTGGTGAAAATCCATGCCACGGAGAAACCGGCCGAGTACGTGGTGCTGCCGGTGTCTATCAAATAGGCGGACGCATCAAGGGAAAAGTTTAATGAAAGACGAATTAGCAAAAAGAATGTGCGTTGTGGCTGCGGGGACACTGGCGCTCTTGTGCGCGCCGGCAGTCAACGCGGCGGATGCCGGGGATCCGTTTGCGGCGCGCTTGGAGGCTTCGGTAAAAGAACTCGCCGCGCTCCGCGACGGCATTGCGGCTGAGAAGATACCGGCTTCGGAGCAGTTGGCCGGGGCCGAGGAAGAACTCTCGGCGGCGCGGGCTGAAAACGCCGATGCGCGGAGGAAGCTCGACAAGCTTGCGCTCGACGTCAGCACGCTGCGCACGGGGATCGACGCGCGCAGGCATGAGGCGACGTATCTGTCTTCGCTGCTTGGCGAGTACAGCCGCAACCTCGAGAGCCGCCTGCACATCGCGGAGCTTGCCAAGTACGGGCCGATCCTTGAAGAGGCGAGGCTGGCGCTGGCGAACGACACACTTACGGAGGAAGAGCGTTTCGAGAAACAGTTCAGCGTGCTTTCGGAGAGCATAGCGCGCGTCGAGGATCTGCTCGGGGGGATGATTTTCGAGGGCCGCGCGGCGGGGCCCGACGGGCTTGTCAAGCAGGGCAGGTTCGCCCACCTCGGGCCCGTGGCGTACTTCTCGGCGGACGACGGTTCAATGGCGGGCATTGTCGAGCAGCGCATAGGGTCGCTCGAGCCGTCGGTGATGCCGTTCCTGAATCCCCAGATGGCGGTGCTGACGGCGAAGCTTGTGGCGGATGGCGGGGGCCGGCGCCTGTCGACAGTTCGCTGGGAAACGCGCGCAAAGTGGAGGAAACGCAGGAGACGCTATGGGAGCACATCGTGGCGGGCGGCGCGGTCATGTGGCCTATTCTCGCGTTGGCGGTGGTGCTGGTTCTGATTATAGTGTGCAAATTCTTGCAACTGTCGCTCGTCTCGGTGCCGGGCACCCGCAGGCTCCAGCCGGTTTACAATGCTATCCGCGCGGGCGATTACAACAGGGCGCGCGGCCTCGCGAAAAACATCAAGGGCATGGCCGGCGGCGTGCTCAACGCAGGCCTCAAACGCCTGGGCGAGAGCAGCGATCTCATAGAGGAGGGCATGTACGAGAAACTGCTCGCCGTGCGGCACAAGCTCTACAAATACATATCGTTCCTTGCGGTTGGCGCGGCCGTGGAGCCGCTGCTGGGCCTGCTGGGCACGGTGACGGGCATTATCACAACTTTCAAGATGCTGACAATATTCGGCTCGGGTGACATAAGACAACTCTCGGGCGGCATATCGGAGGCGCTCATAACCACGGAATGGGGATTGATAGTAGCCATTCCGACTCTACTCTGCCACGCGTTCCTTTCGCGCAAAGCGGAAGCGTTGCTCGGCGGAATGGAGCAAATATCGCTCAACGTGATGAGCGAGGTCGAAAGATCGGAAGAAGCCAAAAAGGAGGCAAAAAAATGAACATGGAAGCATTGGTCAAATTGTGGAACGAAGCAAAGGAGATATGGCTCTCCGGCGGGTGGGGCATGATCGCGCTCGCGCTCAACGGCGTGGTCATCTTCGCCATGGGATTGGTCGTGTTTATGCGTCTTAAAAAGAGCGGCGTCGGGATGTCTCCCGAAAAAGTGTTCGCCCGCTGGAAGAAAGGCAAGAAAATCGCCGGTCCACTGGGCAAGGTGCTCGACCGCGCCATGGCGGAAGGAGCCGGCGGGAACACGGACGCGGCGCAGTTTGTCTTCAGCGAATTCAGCATGAACGAAATGGCGCCCTTCGAGCGCGACTTGAAGGTCATGGGCGTCAGCGTCTCGACAGCGCCGCTGTTCGGCCTGCTCGGCACGGTGACTGGCATGCTCGCGACTTTCGCGGCTCTCGCATCCGGCAGCGGCGGCGAGCAGACGATGGAGATGATCGCCGGCGGCATCGCCGAGGCGCTGATAACCACGGAGACGGGCCTCGTGCTCGGCATATCGGGGCTGTTCTTGCAGTTTCTCCTAAACCGCGGCTACGATTCCATCTCCGTCAAGTACGATCAGCTGCAGGCCTTGTGCCTTGAGTCGCTGCGCGGCGGCGAAGTGCACGAAGCCGCAATGCAGAAAATCAGGAAGGCCGCATGAGACGTTTCCGCAGCTTGACGGACAAAGGGGGTTCGGGAGACGCCGCGATCGACATGTCGCCGATTCTCGACTGCGTCTTCATCCTGCTCATCTTCTTCATCGTCACGACATCGTTCGTTGAGGAGACAGGCGTGGATGTTGATAAACCCCAGGCGGCCTCTTCCGTGAACCTCGATAAGAACAGCATCCTGATCGCCATAACCGAGGAGGGCGCGATAGTCTACGGAGGCCGGGAAATCGGCATCGGCGGAGTGCGTCCGCTTGTGGCGCGCATGCTCCAGCAGGAGGAACTCCCGGTGATCGTCCAGGCCGACCAGTCGGTCAAGTCCGGCCTGCTGGTCCAGGTGATAGACGAGGCCAAGCTGGGTGGCGCGAACAAGGTGTCGATCGCCACGGCGAAGAGGCGGCAGTAGGCTCAGGTTGGACTCAATGGGCGCAAGCAAGGAAACTTTTAAAAAAGCGATGGCGCGGACCGGGGCGGCTGCGAGAAACATCCTCCTGCTCGCGATAGCGTGCCTTATCACGCTTTTCTTTTTCATGCTGCTGCCCGTCGTGCAGAACATCGGCCAGCAGGACGATTCGGACACAACCATCCGCACCGTCTCCACCGCCAATCTGCCGCCCCCTCCGCCACCGCCTCCCGAAATGGAAATGGAGGAGGAGGAACCCCCTGAAGAGGCGCCCCCGCCAGAAATGGAGGAGCCGGATGTCGAGCCGCTCGATCTGGCGCAGCTCGAACTGGCGCTGAACCCCGGCTTCGGCGGCGACGGCGCCGGCGGCGTGATGGGCGATTTCAAGCTCTCGCTAAACACGTCGGACGGCGGCTCGCTGGCCGATGATATCGAAGCCATCTTTTCACTGGAGGATCTCGACCAGGCGCCGCGCCCCACAGTGCAGACGCCACCGGAGTACCCCAGGGAACTCAGGAGCCAGAAACTCAAGGGCTCGGCCAGGATCATATTCATCGTCGATAAAGACGGCCGCGTCCAAAACCCCAGCGTCCAGTCGGCAAGCCATCCCGCTTTCGGCAAAGCCGCGCTCCAGGCTGTCAAACGCTGGCGCTTCGAGCCGGGCAAACGCGGCGGGGAACCAGTGCAGTTCAGAATGCGCGTGCCGATGGCGTTCGCGCCTGCAAAGTGACATACAATCATAAAGAAAAACCAATGAAACAACTTTCGATATTCGCGATCACCATGTTCGCGGCCGCCGCGCCGGTGTCCGGCATGTGCCAAACGACCGGCGCCGGCGGAGCCGGCTGGGACACCGAAACCGCACGCTCGGAAATGGCGGCGTTCTGGTCCACCCCCTCGTTCAGGAACCAGTTCCTGGGCACATACGGCAGCAAGTCGGAAATCGAGCCCGAAGTCACCACGCTTGAAAAAGAGGAGCTTGAGAAAGTCCTCGCGCTCATGGGCGCGCCGGAAAGCCAGCTGCAGGCGAAGATACTGCTCTCGCGGACGGTCACCGACGCGCATAGCGCCACTTTCGACTTCACCATGGCCAATATTTACTTCCAGGAGGAGAAGCTCGACCTCGCTGCCGGATGGTATAAAAGGGCAGTCGCGAAATTCCCTTCCTTCATGCGCGCCCACAAGAACCTCGGCATTGTGGAGGTCCGCCGCGAAAACTACAAGGAAGCCGTGGACTCGCTGACCAAGGCGATTGAACTCGGCGCGAGCGACGGCCTATCCTACGGCATGCTCGGCTACTCATACGCCGCGCTCGAAAAGGACAACTCCGCCGAAACGGCATACCGCCAGGCGATAATGTTCCAGCCCGGCACCGTTGACTGGAAGGTCGGGCTCGCGCGCTGTCTCTTCCGCCAGAAGAAATACGAGGCCGCCGCCGCGCTTTGCGCCGATCTGATCGAGGTCGATCCCGGACGCGCCGATTACTGGCTGCTCGAGGCCAACGCGTACCTTGGCATGAAGCAGCCGCTTGCGGCAGCCGTCAATTACGAATATCTACTTGGCATCGGCAAGCTCCCTGTGACTGCCATGAACTCGCTGGGCGACATCTACGTCAACGAAGGCCTCTTCGATCTCGCAGCGGGCATATACACGAACGTCATAGCGCAATCCGAAACCCCGGACTTCGCACGTTCGCTACGCAACGCCGAAGTCCTCGCCATGCGCGCCGCGCCGCGCGCCGCACGCACGGTGGTCGATGCCATATCCAAACACGCGGGCGCGGAGCTTGAAGGGCAGACGAAAATCCGCGCGCTCAAACTCGAAGCGAGGCTCGCCGGGCTCGAAGGGCGCCCCGCGGCGGAGCAGGTCGCGCTCCTTGAGAGAATCGTCGCGGAAGACCCGCTTGATGGCGAAACGCTCATATCGCTCGGGCGTCATTACGCGTCCGTGAGCGAACTCGAGCGCGGCGTCTTCTACTTCGAAAGAGCCGCTGGAATCGAAAAATATGAAGCGGAGGCATGCCTGCGCCACGGACAGGCACTCGCAAGGGCAGGGCGCTTCGCCGACGCGCTGCCGCTGCTCAAGCGTTCACATGACATGACCCCGCGCGATTCCCTCCAGCGCTACATAGAGCAGGTCGAGAGAGTCGCAAGGGCTCAAAGATAATTGCCGGGCTGTCAACCGGAACTTTACACAAAAAAAGACAAACAGGAATACAAAATGATGACCAATACCAAGAAAATGCTGTCCGGCCTCGCCATTGCAGCTTGCACCGCACTTGCCGCCCAAGCACAACAAACCCCCGCGATGCCGTCAGACCCCGATCTCGTCGATCCCGACCTGATGCTGTTGTCCGAGGACACCTCCACGTATAAAATCAGTGCAAAATACGTCAGGCGCGAGTACGACGAATGCCATACCGCCCTCGAAAACCGCTACGACTATGACGACAGCAGCATCGAAGACTGGAATGCCGGCAACTACCGCGGCTCGGCCGACGGCTTCAGGCTGGCAGTCTCCAAGGACGACAGGGGCGAATTCTTCTTTCAGCTCCTGTTCGACGACTACGACTACAACTGGACCTCGCCTGAATCGCACCACCTCGTCTATTCCGAAGGCACCGAGCTGCAGACCGGCTGGCGCCAGACAGCCGAAGCCTGGGACAATGGCCGCTGGGGCTGGACCGTCGCCTACTACCGCTCCGACTCCGAAAAGGACATGGACACGCGCGAAGGCAGCGTCACCCGCATCGCGAACGACCGCGACATAACCTGGAATATGGGTCAAGCAGGATACTTCGGTGAATGGAACCCGCTCACGGAATACGTCGACTTCTTCGGCGAAGTCGGGCTGCGCTTCGGTGAAGCCGAGGGCATTGCCCGCCGCGGAAACGACACCAACTGGAAGAACGGCAGGATTTCCGAGGGCTACATCGAGGAATCGTCGCTGGCCTACGGCGCGCACTTCCGCATCGGCGCCGGGGTGAACTACAAGGGCGTCTTCGTTGATGCCTCATACTACATGTCCTGGATGTACTCCTTCGACGAGACCGACAGCGGCACCATCGTCTTCCCGGACAACGACGACGCGCTCTTCATCCAGAACGACCGTGCGTTCGAATTCCGCGTCGGCTACATCTACGAATTCTAGTCCAGCCATCCCCTGCTTTGAGGAGCCTGGCATCGGCAGGGGCGGATTGTAATCCCGTGTTCGAAACCACGGGATTACAATAATCGCGTGTGGCAGGATGGGGACGTTGCCATGATGCGGCTCCGCGGCGCGTCGCCCTCCAGCGTCTGTGCGGCGCTTCGCATTGACGCGCGGCAGGCGCCGCCGCGGCCGTGACACTGTTTATAGAACCGCCGGAACCAAAAACCACACTTGCAATGATGTGTTTTTTTGTGGTGTTTCCGGGTTTCCCATGTGCCGCCCGTCGTATGGGTCGCCGATCGCTGCGAACGCGCCAGCGAAGCCCCATCGCCGATGTGGCGGATGGGGCGTCTATTTGTCAAGCACGAAGCTGCTGATCGTTTCGACGTATTGTTCGAAGCCCATTCTCTGTGGTAGATCATTGTGTCCAGCTCCGGTCACGGGAACAAGCACCTTCGGTTCTCCTGCATTTTCGTGTAACTTGATTGCGTGGCTGTACGGAACGACCGTGTCCTTTGTACCGTGTAAAAACAGCTTCTTGCATTTGATGTTTCCGATGCACGAAATGTTCGGGAATGGATCCGTGGGAAGAATGCGGACGCGCGTCACGGTCCTAAACGCGCTTGTAAAGCCGCTTTGCAATATAAGACCGCCAACTGCTGGTTGCTTTTCCGCCAGATAGCATGCAGGGCCGCCACCTACAGATTTTCCCATTATCACGATGTTAGACTGTGCCACGTTCTTGTCCTTCGTCAGGAACGTAAACGCCGCGTCCGCCGCTGTGTACACGGCTTTCTCGCTCGGACTTCCTTCGCTGAGCCCGTATCCGGGATATTCCACGGCAAGCACGGAAAGTCCCTCTGTGTAAAAAGCTTGACAGGTGCTCATTGACTGGCCTATGTCCTCGGCGTTTACATGAAAGAGCGCTGGAATCTTTTCCGAATCGGGGTTCTCAAGCCACACCGCCGCAGTTACGCCACCACCCTGCATTTCAATGCGAACAACTCCCGGCGTGTCCCACGATTAAGAAGCTTTAGGCGGGTAAAACATCGAGGTTGCCTCCGCTCCCGGAGCTGCGTTGCCCTCCAGTGCCTGTGTTGCGCCAGCCAGTCGAGAGCACAGGAATAAGGCGCTCCTGTGATGCGCTTTGCACTGGAGGGCGGAACGGGCGTGTGCTAAGATACGCCCATGAAAAGAATCTGCATCGTTGGCGACAGGGGGCATCTGGGAATTGCGCTGGAGGGCGTTAAAGCCTCCCGCGAATGCGAGATAGCCGGAGTCTGCGGATCGGAGCCCGGGATTCCCGCTGAGCGCGTCGCGGAAACCTGTGCGCGGGCTATCGGACACGCCCCGCACATTTTCCAAGGTGACTACCGGGAGATGCTCGACGCCATAGCTCCAGACGCGGTCGTCGTCTGCGGTCAGTTCGAAGAGCATTCTGCGATGACCGCGGAGGCAGTCGCCCGAAAAATCCACGTTTTTTGCGAAAAGCCGGCCGCGACGACCCTTGAAGGACTCGCCGTGCTTGAGCGGGCGCTCAAAGGCAACCCGGAGGTCAAGGTGGCTCAGATGTGCGGGCCGCATTACGAGCCTGGCATGTGGGGAGCGACGCGCTTAGCACCGGATATTGGCACAATAAGGCTGCTGGATGCACGAAAGTCCTACAAGCGCGGGAAACGCGCGGCTTATTTTACTCAGCGTCACACCTCATCTGGACTCATACCGTGGGTCGGCATCCACGCAATATCATGGTTGTACCATTTCGCGGGGCGCGTTCCGTTCCGGTCGGTCTGCGCGTCGCATTCCAACGCTTTCAACAAGGGGCTCGGCGACATGGAGATGAGCGCAGCATGCTTGTTCCAGTTCGAAACTGGCATAAGCGCCACTGTCTCCATCGACTACTTCAGGCCAGAGAACCCTGAGTTGAATCATGGCGACGACAGACTACGCGTTGTTGGCACTGACGGTACGCTGGAAGTCGAATCAGGACGCTGCCACATGCTTACCGGAACCAAAAGCGAAACGTTTTCCGAGGCGCCGCCAAAAGGCATGTTCGAGGATTTTCTTCAGTGCATAGACGAAAAACCTTCGAACATCATGACCGGAATTGACCTTCTGCGCATCACCCAGGCGGCTCTGCTGGCGCGCGAATCCGCCGATACGCAGAAGCGTCTGGTCTTTCCGGAAGGCGTCAGTAGATAAAGAGCATCTCGCGGTATTTCGGCAGCGGCCATTCCTGGTCGTCGACTTCGTGTTCGAGTTCGTCCACGACGGCGCGAAGGGCTTCCATGTCCTTTATGATGTCCTCGTACTTCTCCGCAGCTACCGCCGCCTTCAACTTGTCGCACACCTCGGTCAACCTGTCGAGCCGCGCTCCGGCGGATTTCGTTGCGACGCGGAGTCCTGACAAACCCTCCTTGATCCCCGTTGACGTCGCTTCAGCCAGTGCCGCCGATAGCCGTGCGAAATCGTTCTGCGCGACGGGGCGCACCATGCTGGTGGCGATTTCGAGGGCGATTTCGCCTTCGATGCGCAGCCGGCGGTGGTAGTCGTAGAGGAAGACCTCGTAGCGCGAATCCATCTCAACCTTTGAAAACACGCCGTACTTGGCCACGAGCTTTTGGTTGTCGGCGTCAAGTAGCGGCTTCAGGGCTTCGGGGGTGGTCTTGAGATTGGGCAGGCCGCGCTTTTCGGCCTCCGCGACCCATTCATCGCTGTAGCCGTTGCC
This sequence comes from Lentisphaerota bacterium, assembly GCA_022837245.1. Classification (GTDB taxonomy): domain Bacteria; phylum Verrucomicrobiota; class Kiritimatiellia; order RFP12; family UBA3636; genus JAAZFF01. Next base: position 29,117 of record JALHHX010000001.1, on the reverse strand, counting down.
GTTGAAGATTATGCGGCGGTGTTTAACGACTATGTCGCGGAGTGTTGATTGCACCGTCTTTTGGAAATCCTTTTCCGGAGCCTTCTCGAGCTTCTCTGAAATGAAGTCGAGCGAATCCGCAACGATCGTGTTCAGGAATGTGTTGGGTGCGGCGCACGACATGCTTGATCCCGGCGCGCGGAATTCGAACTTGTTGCCTGTGAAAGCAAACGGGCTTGTGCGGTTGCGGTCAGTCGCATCGAGCGGCAGCGGTGGCAGAGTGTTCACTCCGACACGGAGCGTCCCCGGTTTCTTGCTGCCGTTTGACGCGCCTTCTTTAACGATCTGGTCGATGATCCCCTCGAGCTGGTCGCCTAAAAATATCGAAATCACGGAAGGCGGCGCCTCGCTGGAGCCGAGCCTGAGGTCGTTGCCGATGCTGCACGACGTGGAGCGCAGAAGATCCGCATGCAGATCCACGCCGCGTATAATGGCGGAAAGCACCGTTAAGAAGATCATGTTCTGCTCTGGGTCGGTGCCTGGATCCAGCAAGTTCCGCTTTCCGTATGAGATCGACCAGTTGTTATGCTTGCCCGAGCCGTTAACGCCTGCAAAAGGCTTTTCATGCATAAGGCATACGAGGCCATTGCGCTCCGCCACTTGACGAAGCGTTTCCATGACCAGCATGTTGTGATCTACCGCCATGTTCAGGTCCTCGAACATCGGGGCTATTTCAAACTGGGCGGGGGCCACTTCGTTGTGCCGCGTTTTGGCCGGTATGCCGAGCTTCCACAAATCCACTTCCACTTCGGTCATGAACTTCAGGATGCGCGGCTTGATCGATCCGAAGTAGTGGTCCTCGAGCTGCTGATGCTTAGGCGGGGGCGCCCCGAAGAGCGTACGTCCCGTTTGCACCAGATCCGGGCGTTGCAAGTAGAACGCCTCGTCGATAAGAAAGTACTCCTGCTCCGCCCCGAGCGTTATGCCGGGCGTTTCCTCCGGCACCCCGAAGCACCTCATGAGGCGCACGATCGACTCCTTGAGCGCCTGCATCGAGCGTAGCAGCGGCGTCTTCTTGTCGAGCACTTCGCCCCTGTAGCTGCAGAACGCCGTGGGTATGCAGAGCGTCGCGCCGTTGGCGTGGCGTTTTATGAAAGCCGGGCTTGTCGGATCCCACGCAGTATAGCCGCGCGCCTCGAATGTGGAGCGGATGCCGCCGGATGGGAAGCTGGAAGCATCTGGTTCGCCGACGACGAGATTCTTGCCGGAAAACGCCATTATGGCGCGTCCATGGCTGACGGGAGAGACGAACGAATCGTGCTTCTCGGCCGTGCCGTAAGTCAGCGGCTGGAACCAGTGCGTGTAATGTGTCGCGCCGCGATCGACTGCCCACTCCTTCATGGCATGGGCCACGTCGCCTGCGATTGAGGCATCAAGAGTGACGCCTTTGTTAATCGTGGCCAGCAGCTTTTCGGCGGTGTCTTTTGCGAGGTATTTCCGCATCGAGTCTTCGTTGAAAACGTCGATGCCGTAGTAGTCGATGGTGGCGGGCTTAGCCTCGAAAACCGAGTCCGCCGGACGCTCCACTATCCTGTTGATTGCTCTGATTCTGTTTTTGTTGCTCATTTGTATGTCCCGAAATTTCAGCGGACGCTTTTCCTTATTTCAATCAGCTCTTTCATCACGTCCGCGAGGTTCCCGCTCGAATCCGCCACGCCGAAAGCATCGTGCAACCTGCGGTACAGCCCGTAGAGCTTCCCGTAAGTCTTCACATTCCCGCGGATGGGTTTATAGACGATGTCCCTGGTGCCCGTCATCGCCTTCTGCGCGGCGGCAATTCCGCCGGAGAACTCGCCCGCCACAATCGCCCCGAATATCGCCGCGCCGAGCGCGCACGACTGGGCACTCCTGCTGATTCGTATGGGGCGGCCCAACACGTCGGCGTAGATCTGCATCATAAGCGGGCTCTTTTCTGCAAGGCCGCCGCAGGTGACGACATCCTTGATCTTTGTGCCGTATTCTTCGACGCGCTGAATAATGACCAGAGAACCGAACGCGGTCGCCTCCACAAGCGCCCGGTAAATCCCGGGTGCGGTGGTATGGAGCGTTGTGCCAACAAGCGCGCCGGTCAGCAGCGGGTCGACGAGCACGCAGCGGTTGCCGTTGTTCCAGTCGAGCGCCAACAGCCCCGACTCGCCAGGCTTAAGCTCCGCGGCCGCTTTCTCGAGATTCGCATAGGCATTGCCTTTCGAGAATTCCGCCGGCGCATGTTTGTCCACATACCATTTGAATATGTCGCCAACAGCCGACTGACCGGCTTCGATGCCGGTCATGCCTGGGATGATCGAACCCGGCACTATGCCGCAGACGCCCGGGATGACCGGGACGTCCGCGCCTGCCGGCGCCACCATCGCATCGCACGTGCTTGTGCCTATTATCTTCACAAGCGTCCCCGGCTTGATACCGCTGCCGACGGCGCCGTGGTGGCAGTCCAGCGCGCCGACCGCCACCGGCAACCCGGAAGGCAGCCCGACCTTCTCCGCCACCGACGGGCTCAGACGCCCCGCCGGCCAGTCCGACGGCACGGCCTGCTCATAAAGCCTGTCGCGCAACTCCGCCAGACGCGGCGATAGCTTACCCAAAAATTCCTTCGACGGCAATCCGCCCCATTCGGCCGCGAACATCGCCTTGTGCCCAGCCGCGCAGATGTTGCGACGCATCGTAAGCGGGTCTATGTTGCCCGTTATGAAAGCCGGAACCAAGTCGCTTAGCTCGACCCACGAATACGCCGCGTCGAAAACGCGTTTATCCACCTTAAGGCAGTGCCATATTTTGGACCAGAACCACTCTGAGGAGTATTTGCCGCCGCATTTGTCGAGATACGGCATATTCATCTCGCGGGCGGCATCGGTGATCGCCTCCGCCTCTGCGTACGCAGTATGGTCTTTCCACAGCCAGGCGTATGCGTTCGGGTTGTCCTTGAACTTGCGGTCGAACGAAAGGGGCATTCCGTCCTTGCCGACGGGGACAGGCGTCGAGCCGGTCGTGTCCACCCCGATTCCTGCTACGTTCTCCGGCTTGAACTTCCGGTCCGCCTTCGAGGCCTTCTTTAGCGCCCCGGAAACGGATGTGAAAAAGCCCTCGATGTAGTCGGCCGGGTTCTGTCTTGCGAGCTGCGGGTCGCTGGCGGAGACGACCACCCCGTCAACACCGGTTGGATACGCGAAAACACCTGAAGCGATCTCGGCACCGTCCTCCAGTGCGAAGACCACGGCCCTCACGCTGTTGGTGCCGTAATCAACCCCGATTGAATACTTGGAAGATGTGGCTCTCATAGATCCGCGAAATGTTCCTTGCCCAAAAGACAAAAAGCAATGTGCAGATTACTATTTTCCCCACTGTTTAGTCTAGTAAAAACTCGGCGTTAAAAAATCCAGGGTAGGAATCCCGCGTGTTTTGTGGTACAATCCCCCCCATCAATTTTGGAGTAGATACGCCATGGAACTAACACAGGAACAGAAGGACAAGGTCAATGGCTGGGCCGCGGAGGGCGCTGGGCTCTCCGAAATACAGAACAATATATTCGAGGAGTTCGGGATCAAGCTGAGCTTTATCGAGACGAGGCTTTTGTTGCTCGACCTCGGGACAAAAATCAAAGACAAAGAAGAGCCGAGGGAGAAGAAGGAAAATGCCGAACGCGAAAAGGCGGTCGATGAGTTTGAGGACGAGCTGGACAGCGCGGAAGGTGGCGTCTCCGTCACGATCAACCCGCTGGCACGTCCGGGTTTTGCAATGACCGGCGAAGTCGTGTTCTCGGACGGCGTCAAAGGCGAATGGGCAATCACCGCAGATGGACGCTTGGCGTTGGATCCAGAGCAAAAAGGCTACCGTCCCACAGAGGAAGACTTGAGGGCATTTCAAGCGGAGCTCCGCAATGTAATCTCGAAACAGGGGTATTAATGGAAAAATCGATTGAAAGGCGCTCTTGCGGAACCCTAAATGTTGGGTTCATCGGGGCAGGCAAGATGGGAGGGGCGATAATGGCATCGCTTCTCAAAGCAAAGATGGCAAGGCCGGGCAACGTTTTTGTGTGCGACGCTTCGGAGGCGCGTCGCAAGGAGCTTGCGGGGTCGCTCCGCGTGAAGGCTTCAGACATTGCGGAAACGACCGCCAAGTGCGATGTGGTGTTCCTCGCGGTTAAGCCGCAGGACATGGGGGCCATGCTCGAAAGCATTCCGCCGGTGAACCTGAAAGGACCGCTCTACATCTCGATCGCCGCCGGAAAAAAACTCCAATGGCTGGAGGAACGCATGCCCTGCGCGCGGGTCGTGCGCGTCATGCCCAACCTCGCGGTATCGGTCGGGCTCGGCATGTCGGGCTTCTGCAAAGGCGCACTCGCAAAAGCGGCCGATGTGAAACTTGCCGCGAAGCTGCTGCGCTGCACTGGCAAGGCCGTCGAGGTCCCGGAGTCGCAGATGGACGCCATAACGGCTCTCAGCGGTTCCGGTCCGGCTTTCATATCGTATGCGCTCCAGGCTATGATAGACGGCGGCGTCGCGCTGGGGCTCGATGAGGAGGTGGCCACCGAGCTGGGCTTGCAGACAATGCTCGGCACGGCAGCGGTTCTTTCCGAGCGAGGTGTCGGAGTCGCCGAATTCATCAAAGCCGTCACGTCGGTCAAAGGAACGACCGCTGCCGGACTTGAGGTGCTGGAGAAGTCGGCTTTGCGCACCACCATGAAACGCACTCTCGCGGCCGCGGCGCGCAGGAGCGGGGAGTTGAGCCGGCTGCCATGATGGGAAAGAACACGCATGAAGGCCGCACTAGATCGCCGCGGCGCGCGGAGAACCCGCTTTCGCATGTTCGCGAGACCCGCGCCGCGCGGGAAAGGGACATACATGGCGGGAGGAATTATATAGAGTATTTTCAGCTGTTTTTCGGCGGAAGCGGCAAGTTTCTCGGAACGTTGCTCGTGGGCGTCGCCCTAGGCGTTTTCATTCGAGGTTGGTTCGCGGAGGACGGGCTTTCGGACGGTGATACGGACAAGGAAATGTCGGGGAAAAAGGTGGTTGTGCCCGATTTGTTTTCGCCGGTGCGCGAGGCACCGGAAAAATTCCGACGTGACACGTATCTACCGAACAAAAAGGAATCTTCCGTTTCCGTGGCGATCGCCGATGTCGATTTCTCCGCTGGCCGCGATCTCGTATATGTGGAGGATGAGCGCGTCTGGTGGGAAAGCGACAACGACGACCATGAGGACGACGACGAGTGCGACCACTCGATGCATGCCGCAATGGAGATTCCCTTCCGGCGGCTTTCAAACCTCGTGGCGGCAACCGGCAAGTGGCAGCTGCGCGTCCAAGAGGCTTACCGCGAGAACGGAGTGCACGCCAGCAAATCCCTGCATAGACAGGGGCGCGCAATCGACTTGACGGTTGATAACCTCCATGGGGAAAAGCTCACGCCTTTTGAGAAAATCGCGGCCTACGAGGAGCTGGCCAAACTGGCATGGCAGGCTGGCTTCGACTGGGTGTATTACGAGAACGCCAATGGCACGGGGCCGCACATCCACGCATCGGTCCGCCCCGACGGCAAACGCGTCACCCACGAAATGCGCGCCGCCATCAAGGACGAGGCCGATTCTAGGCGCGTGGCCGCGCAACCCACCATCGCCACGGTAGAGTAGAAAGGCAAAAACATGAACGAAACGGCTCCATCCAGCAAGCTGAAAAACGCCATGGGCGGCAGAGGTGGCGCCGCTTCGAAATACTTCGCAATAACCTACGGGCCGATGCCGCGGTGGAAAGCCGTGCTTATGGAGATTGCCGTGATCCTGTTCTGCGGGACACCCGGCTCGCTCGGACTTTTCCTGCGCGGGGTGTTCTACCGCCCATTCTTCGGGAAGTGCGGAAAAAAAGTCATCATAGGCAGGAACGTCTCCTTCCGCCATCCCGGCAAAATCAAACTGGGCGACGGTGTCACGATCGACGACAACGCGGTGGTCGACGCGAAGGGCGACTCCAACAGCGGGATCGACATCGGCTCCGGCGTCTATATAGGCCGCAACAGCATCGTCTATTGCAAGGGGGGCGGCATAGTTCTGGAGCGCGACGTCAACATCTCATCCAACTGCGTGGTGTTTTCCTCCAACAAGCTAACCGTAGGCGCGGGAACAATGATAGGCGCTTTTTCCTATCTGCTAAGCGGAGGCGAGTACGACTACGAATCGCCGTTGCCATTCGCAATGCAGACTGGTATGGAGACTAAAGGGCCGCTTTCAATAGGTGCCGACTGCTGGCTAGGCGCGCGGGTCACCGTGCTCGACGGGGCAAACGTCGGCGACAGGTGCGTGTTGGGCGCGGGTGCCGTCGTCACGCGCCCCCTGCCCACCAATTCGCTCGCCGTGGGCATCCCCGCCAAAGCCGTCGGCTCTGTGCCCCCTGCTCAGATGCCCCCCGAGGTGGTTGTTTGATTATAACCATAGTGCCCGGCAGATCGCCTTCCCAAAAGTATTTGGGAAAGAGAAAAAACATCCCGTTTTTCAGTATTTTATTCCCCGGTATCTTATCCCCGTTTTTCAAGGTTTTCCCGCCGGGCGTTTGATAGCCATTTGCGGGCCCTGGCGGTGTCGAATGGTTCGCGGTATCTCAGAGTCTGGTATTCTTCGAGCAGTTCTCCGAAACCGGCGGCGCTGTCCGGAGGCAGCTCAGCGCCAACACGCGCCCACCATGACGACCACGGTTCGTGGTCGTCGCGCCGCAGATTCCGCGGTATCCGGCACCGTTCGAGCCGCTCCATTGCTAACACCGCCTTTTCACGAAGCCGCGTCGCCTCGTCGGCGCGGGCGCCTTCCTTCCTCCGCATCCGGATCCGCCACGAAAGCCATCCCAGAGCCGTCACCAACAACAACAGACCCCAGGGCGAAGCGAGCGCCCTCCGCGCCCATTCGAAAACCGTGGCGATAACGAGTGCCAGAAAAACCAGCGGATTCGATCCGCGCAGGGCTTCCACAAAACTCCTAATCAAGAAACCCGCCATCTCCCAGTACTTGCGCAAACGCCCCGGCTTCGGCATAGCGGATGGACGCCCATCAGCAGGCGTCGCCTCCACCAGCCTCCAGCGCCCCAGCGCGGAATCCCACGCTTCGCACCACGCATGGCCGTCGCGCTCGCGCACGACCCATAGACCAGTGTACTCATGGCGTTCGCTGCAGTAATATCCCGACACCACCCTCGTCGGAATCCCGCGGTGCCGCAGCATTAAAGCCGCCGCGCTGGCGAAGAGCGTGCAGTGCCCCACGCGCTCTTCCATGAAGGTGTCTAGCGGCTCTCCCGGATCCGAGCCCTTGCCGAGGTCATACGAAAAGTTTTCCAGGAAATAATCAACCACGATCGGGATCGCCTCGCCTGCAGTTGTCGTCTTGCCGAGCCCGGGGCAGCCACGCGCCCAGTCGGCCACGGAAGGGGCAAGTTCTTCCGGTATCGTCAGATACTCCTCAAGTCCGGCGGGATCCGGCAGGGGATAAGCGGCGCCCGCGGAGGCGTCGTCGACGAAAACCTTGTATTCGGTCGGACGCGTGTCGCCGCCAGCCGAGACGATGCCGTCGGAGTTCTCCAGCAGATCCACGCCATCCGGAACGGCGACTGCCGAGGCCCCCCCCCGGCAGGCAGAGTCCTGTCAGCCAACGGGCGTCGGCCGGTCTGTAGTTCCATGTGGCACCGCTCGCGGTGGCCGTGGCGCTGTTGGTTGCGAGCGTGTGCCAGACCCAAACCTGCGTGTCCGTTTCTGTTCCGTCAGGCCATTTCGAGATAACCACCGGTTCCTGCGAAATCTGCGAAGGCCCCGTCCACTGACGCCGGGCATACGACCTGAACACCGCTTCGCGCAGATATCCCGGCTGGCGCGGAGCCCCTATCTCCATCAGTATGTGGAAATACGAGGGGAATCCGCGTGCGGGTGAGGCGACGGAAAGCGCCATGGGGTTCCGCCACGAGGACTCGCGGTGCGGCGGGTTGAACCCGGCCATTTCGTAGAGCATGGTGCGTAACGATTCCGAAAATGAAACCACAGTGGGTGTGAGCGCCGCCGCGAGCGCGAACCAAAAGACTGGAAAAAGCATCCTGAGCCCCAATTCGTGAGCGCCGGTACGACCGGCCACTGGCGCGCGTGGAAGCGACGCTTGCCAGAACTGGTCGGCAAGAATCACGAGGGCGAAAGCCGCCGCCGCGAAGCCCATCCCGGCGCCAACTTCGCCGTTGACCGCCGTGCGTCCGAGGACTACCGAGAGCATGGGCAATATAGACACGCCCACAAGTGTGACAACGCTTTTTGAAGGACGGAAATACAGTGCCGCCACCCCCGCCGCGAGCACGATCGTAGCGGCGCGGTCGTGCGAACGCGCCATCGAACCTACCACGCGCGCGCCTTCTTCCAAGCCGAGCCTGTCGATGTTCGCGGCAAGGCACAACGCCATCGTCGCCAAATAGCTCCATATCTTCGCGCGCATGGTCGAAGGTAACGACACCGGCAACGCCACTGCGAGCGCGACGGCCAAAGCAACGATGATTAGAAGCCCCTGCGAACCGCCCCCGCTGTAACCGCGCACGGTCCACAGGAGCACCAGACCGCAGACAAGCGGCACGGAACGCGGGCGTGGCGGGCGCTCCGCCGGGGGGCGCTCATCATGTTTACGTTTCTTCGAGCGGAATGGATTGGAAAAAAGGCGTGTCACAGCGTCACCGCCTCCCCCCGTTCAACCGCGCGGCAGTCGACGCATACGGCGTCTTGCGGGAGATCCACTGGACGCCGGCATTTCGGCGGGGTCACAAGCACTATCTTCACGCCGACGCCATGCGCCTCCAGTGTTCGAGCCAAATCTGAGCGCGGTTTGTCCCAGCGGACGAGAATCATGCAGACGCTCTCGATCGACTGAATCTCGTCCACGAGCACAGGTGCAAGCTGCTGCAGAGTGTCGCGTCCGCTCGTCTCGACAGCCGCCAGAATGTCCAGAACTTCATCGATAAATCCGCCACGGCCGGCGCTCTTGAAGCGGTGGACGCCGGGTCCGGCCACAAGCAGCTCGAGCTCGCGGTCGCTCTGTGCCAGATGATCTGTCACCGCGGCTGCCAGCGACAGGGCGGCCTCGGTCACGGGATCCGAAAAGAAGCCCATTTCAGGCATGAGCCTCAGCCGCCACGTGTCGACGACGATGGCCGTCCGTCCCCTTCCTTCCGCTTGGAACTCCTTTATTACCGGCGCGCCGATACGCGCCGACGAGCGCGCGTGCACATGGCGGAGGGAATCGCCTTGGCGGAATTCGCGGCATCCATGGAATTCAAGCGCGGAGCGCGTAAGCTGGCTGGCTGAATCTATGTCGATCCTGTTTCGCGCCCCTTCCGGCAAATCGAGCGACTGCAAACGCGTGTAAGAGGGATACACGCTCAAATGGCGCTCGCTCCAGTCCGTCCGTCCCCAGCGCCATAGTCCTGACGGGAATTCGGTATGGCACCGCAGCGGGGGCAGGCGGTACAATCCGCGGTAGTGCCCCACGCCGGTGCTTTCCACAATGCAGCTGGCGCCCGCCGGGAGCATCGGCACGCGCGCCGCCCCGATGCCTTCCTCCGTGAGTATCGGGAAGCGCATCACGCCAACGTCCAGGTCCACGGCCGGCCTGCGGCTCGTGTTGCGCACTTCGTAACGCACGGCAAACCTCCGCCCACGCTCCACGCGGGGCGGGATGTCTGCGGAGAACTGAACACGCGGACGCAAAAGCCATCCCATTACCACTGCGGCGAGAATCGCCGCCACAAGTGGGAACATGATGGAGACTGACTCGATGTTGAATCCCGCCATGAACAGAAATGCCATCGGGACTACACCGACCAACGTTACCGCGAAGAGTCTCCGAGTCGTCCAGCCAAAGGTCATGTAGTGGAGCCAGTGTATGAACGGGAAACGGAATTCCACCCATGTGCGGCGCGCGATCCTACCTCCGATTTCTGGATAGAGGTAGTGGCGCCACCGTATGGGCTGCCGGGCTTTCATCCAGGAACCGCCTCCGCGCGCAGGGCGTCCTGCACGGCGGCCGTCCCTGTGAAGCCTGAATGTCGCGCCTTGGCGTCGACCGATATTCGGTGAGCCAGCACCGCCACTGCCAGAGCCTGGACATCGTCTGGCCGGACGTGGTCGCGTCCGTCGAGGAACGCGCGTGCCTGCGCGCAACGCCGCAGATCCAGCGAGCCGCGCAGGCTTGCCCCGAGCCGCAGCCGGCTGTCGCCGCGCGTGCGGGCGACGATGTGCACGATGTACTCGAGCACCGATTGCTCCACGCCCACCATGCGCACCCTGCGCTGCAGCTCCGCGAGCCCCTCGGCGTTGAGAACAGGGTGGATCGTGTCGAGAGGTTTGACTGTCGCGTGCGACTGCAGTATCTCGACCTCCCGTCCTTGTTGTGGATAGCCCAGCGACATTCTGAGGCAGAAGCGGTCCAGCTGCGCCTCCGGGAGCGGGTAAGTTCCGTTGTACTCCACCGGGTTTTGCGTCGCCATGACCATGAACGGATGCGGGAGGCGGCTAGTCACGCCCTCGATGGAAACCTGGCGCTCAGCCATCGCCTCGAGCAGGGCCGATTGTGTGCGCGGCGATGCCCTGTTGATTTCGTCGGCCAGTACGATGTGGGCGAAGACCGGGCCGGGGCGGAACGTGAAATCTCCGTCCGACGCTCTGTATACCATCCCCCCGAGGATGTCGGTCGGCAACAGATCCGGAGTGAACTGTATGCGCGAAAACTTCGCGTCCAACGAGGCCGCCAATGCCTTGGCGAGCGTCGTCTTGCCCGTGCCTGGCACGTCCTCGATGAGCACATGTCCCTCCGCCATCAACGCCGTGAGCAGCATGTCGAGACTCTCTTCCTTGCCACGGATCACGCTGGAAAGATTGCGCCTTAAAGCGACCACTGCCGCCTGACCGTCCAGCTTCTTCAAATCGACGCCATCAGCGGGCTCGTTCTCGCAATGCTCTTTATTTCCACTCAAAACCGTCTCCTGTCAATATGCCCTGATAATACCATGTATCCCCCAACATGCGCAACGGGCATGTAATTCATGGGTAAATGGTGGAACAATTGAGATGCCGGGCGTATTGACCCATTTATCCACGCATTTATTCCACGAGGGGTGTGGATTTGACGCGGAAGAACGCAGTGGCGGGCAGCCCGGTGTGGCCTGGGAAGACGCTCGCCGCCAGCGTGACCGGGCCGTCTCCGTGGACCGTCGTCGAAGTCAGATCAAGCCAAGCGCCTTCCGAGAGCGATTCGCGCCACTGCAACGTGTAGGCGTTGTTGCGTTCGCCGGAGAAGGTTATGGAAACTTCTGTGCCTGACATGGCGAAAACGGGGCTGGCAAGCATGGGCGGATCGGGTATTTTACTCCAGGCCTCCTGAAACACTGCCAGTTCGTTGGTCACATCGCCCCCGGAAATAACTATTAGCCCATTGCGCGGTACAGGAGCATAATTGGTCAAAGCACCGAGCTCGACAAATTCGTTGCCCGCCCCGGCGTCTGGCGCGACCACTATCCAGCTGTTTGTGCTTTCCGCATTCCAAGAGGTGTTGGCCGTGATTGTGAAGTTGGTGACACCCCCGACGTAGCCGAATGTATGCGACACCATGCTCGGGGCTACCTCAAAAGGAATGATCGTGAAGCTGTTGATGATTGGATCTGCCGTGCCAGGCACGTTCCACGCATAGTAAACCTCGCCCGGCGGCGTATCTCCAGAGATGATGTGTTGGTACGTCTGCCCATCTGCTTCGGCTGAGACGGCGGCATGAGTCCAAGCTCCGGTTGCCATGTTGGCATTGCCGATTGCCCACGAGAAATCCACGGAGTTTCTTCCTTCGTATGGGATAACCGAATTAATCATCAAAACCGCTTCGTAACCGCTGTGGATCGGCGTCGTGTCCTCGATTAAACGCGGCACTATAATTGGATCAATGCCGTCCACTCCGCCCGTCACCACCAAGGCCGGTTGTGAGCCCGTTACCATAATGTTGGCTCCAATTACCAGGATGCGGTAGATCCCCGGCTCTGGGTTCTCGACGACGATCTTCTCCACATTGTTCGTTCGGTCGCCGCCTTCGATGCCGTTGCCCCAGAAGTTGGCCCCAGAAGGGGCTTCGATAAACAGATCAAGGTCGTTAACCAACTCGGAGTAATACGCCGCTGCGGGGCGGGCTGGGTAATCTGCCCATGCAAGGGTCGCCTTAAGGGGCGCGTTCGTGTTTATCACGGTTACTTCTATGAAGTCGGAATTCCCCGTCTTGAGTGTTCCGTTTGATATCCTGTCGTAGAAGATGTTGCCTGAAAGAGGAGCATATAGAGAATTGCCTAGGTTTACTTGTCCCCATCCCTCGACGCCGTTGGGGCTCTGTTCCGGAATTTCGCGGAATTCGCCCGTGCCGTATTGTCCCGGGGTGATGGATGCGGAGCCGTTGATCAAGGCCGCCCTGACAAGCGCGGCGGTGGGTTCGGCAATCCCCACGCGTTTGGCTAGATGTTCCCGCACAAGCGCCGCGGCACCGGCTACAAGCGGACATGACATGCTGGTGCCGCCGTAGTAGTTGTAGTAGCGAGGATTGGGGCTGTACGAGCCCCATCCGTATTTTGAGCCGACCGTGTAGCGCGTTGAAAGGACGTCGCATCCCGGTGCCGTGACGTCGGGCTTGACGCGTCCGCAGAACGTGGGTCCGCGGCTTGAGAACGCGGCCATGCCCTGATGGTACACGCCGCCTTCGGTGATCCCGACTGATACAATATCGTCTTTTATCGGACTGTTTTTGTAGCTTCCTGGCCATGTCGAACCCCAGGTGCGCCAGCTCATGCTCCCGGAAAGCCTGTCGCTTTCAGTTGCGCCGACTGCCAGGGAGTTCTTGGCCTGGGCGGGCGAGCCAATTGACATTGAATCGATCACTCCGTTGGTTATGGCGTCGGGGATTACTATGCCGTACCAGTCAAGATAGTCCTTGGCGTCCTGAGTGTAGTTCCCGTCCATACCATCATTGCCTGCGGAGACCACCGGCAGGAAATTCTGGTTGCCCCAAACGTAGCTGTCGAACATTTCATCGAACGAGGTGTATAACCCAAAAACAGACGAACCCCAGCTGTCGGAATGCACGCGTGCGCCGGCCTGCGCGGCTTCGTCAAGTAGGAACGCCGGATCGTATGGCACTTCTAGGGTGTTATTCACGGTGCCAAGTGATTGGTGGAACAGGTGCGACTTGTATGCCACGCCTTTGACCGCGCCGCCGCTCAGTGTGCCGTCCCCTATAATACTGCCTGCCGTATGAGTGCCATGCAAATGCAGGTCGTTCCATGTGCCGCGGCCGTTCCACGTTGCCGTGCCCGTCACGCGTCCACGCATGTCCGGGTGCAACGTGGCGGTGTCTCCTGTGTCTAGCCCGGTGTCGGCATGTCCCACGATCTCGCCTTCGCCATGGAGTCCCCAGTCTTCCCAGACTCGTTTGACGTTCATCCGCGGATCAAGCACGGCAAGATTGTTGAAAAGTTTCGGCTTCGACCGCTCCTCTATCCACTCCACCCCTCCGATTTGCGCGATAGCCGCGAGTTGCGAAAGCCGCGCCTCTCCCGCGAGCCGCATGGCGCCGTCGAAGGTTTTCATTTTCCCGATTCCCGGAGCGATCGCCTTCAGCCGCTTGATTACCGCTTCTTCGATTGCAACGTCGAAAAGCCGGATCGAGACGTTCATCGCGGGATCCTTTTCGGACTCGTTCTTCAGCCAGACTAGAAACGGCTCCAGTTTGTAATCGGGGGTGACTTCGAATGTTGTCCGGACGGAATCCATTGCGTTTATCCTCGCAAGTTGCTTCTCCGTGAGCAGCAGCACATAGCCACGTGGCGGCACATATGAAGACAGCGCGACGTCGCCGAATATCTCGCGGTAATCGGAGGATTGCGGTGTGTCCTTGAGCTGCACCACGAAGGGCGCGAACCCACCCATTGACTCGTAATCGTGCGGCTGGGCGAACCCAGTCGCACGGCCAGATGTGGCAGAGTCCACACTCCGCCCCGCATAGAGGAATTCGCCTTTTGCGCGTGCGGCTGCGTTCGAAGCCGCGAATTCCGCCATGAACGCCCGGCGGAGCGCCGTGGATTCGTCGCCGGTCATATGCAGGGGCTCGCTTATGGTTCCGCGAGGTTCCCCCGATTCCTGAAGCGCCAGCAAGGTGGTTGCGACGCGTGGTTTTGCCCCGTCGTTATGGCCAGTTGCGGATTTCGGCTGCTCCTCGCGCGAGTGGATCATAATCACGAGGAGAACGATAGCGAGGACCAAGGAGGCGGTCGCGGCATTTCTCTTTTTAGAGTTCATCAGTCCCCTTGATTAGGTTGTTGGGGGAGTTTTGGCGGATCCCGGGATTTCGCCCGGGGGGGGCGTTATCGTGGCGTCAGGATTTCCGGCCCGTCAGCCGTTATGGCCACCATGTGTTCAAAATGCGCCGAGGGCTTGCCGTCCGCTGTCACCACCGTCCAGCCGTCATCAAGCGTGCGTATTCTGCGTGCGCCAAGGTTGAGCATCGGCTCGATGCAGAGCACCATGCCTTCGCGCAACAGCGGCCCGCGGCCCGAAGGCCCATAATTGGGAATTTGCGGCTCCTCGTGCATTTTGCGGCCGCAGCCGTGGCCGACGAATTCGCGGACCACGGACAATTTGCTCTTATTCGCCATAACCTCCACGGCATGCGAGATGTCCCCGAGCCTGCCTCCGGGCTTCGCCTCGGCTACGCCGGCCATCAGTGCCGCCTCCGTGTTATGCACGAGCGCCTTGACTTCCGGATCAGTGACGTTGACCATCACGGTCTTTGCGTTGTCGCCAACGAACCCATTGTGCCAAACGCCGACGTCGATGCTAACGATGTCGCCATCCTTGATCTTCCTGTTGCCCGGTATGCCGTGTATAACCGTGTCGTTCACCGAAATGCATGTCTGCGCCGGATAGCCCATGTAGTTGAGGAAAGCACTTGTGACGCCGAGACCCTCCATCGTTTGCAGCGCGAGATCGTCCAGCTCCTTGGTGGTGACCCCTGGTTTGACGGCGTCGCAGACTATTCTCAACACCTCCGCCGCCTTGCCGCCCGCCTGGCGCATCATTTCTATTTCTTCCGGTGTCTTTATGACAATCGTGTTCATCTGCTTCCGTCGGTCGCCTCCTCTACTTCCAAAATACCGGCACATTGTACTCCTTTGCGGGGACGATTCATAGAAAAATGAAATTGACATCGCGGGGTTATAATGGTAATTTCCCAAGCCGAAGTGTTTCAGGGAGCCAGAAGCTTCCCGAAACAAGCAAATCTTGCGGGACGTTAGCTCAGTCGGTAGAGCACGTGACTTTTAATCACGGGGTCCCGGGTTCGAACCCCGGACGTCTCACCATCTCACAAGCCTTGCAAGCCGCGGCTTGCGAGGCTTTTCTTTTCTCATGTTCTTGACCACATGAAAGAGCCGTTTTGAGGAGTTTTTAGGGGTTGTAAGCAACGTTTAAGCAATTCCTATTGCACATTTATGTGAAAAACCCCCTGCAAAAAACATCCGGTGAATAACACGCCGAAGAAACATCGTCAATGTACCACCATGGATGTGGCAAGTAAACTTGATGCGTGTTTAATAATGAGCGGCAAAGATTATCCCAAAGGCGATGGCCGCAGACATGGTGCTGTCAATGACCGGTCTCAGGTTCTAAATCCAAAGACTTTCCAAAGACCGATACCCGCAATTCGTCAAATAGAAAAGACACCAAGCGAAACTGGGGCGGTTCATCAGGCGGATTTCTTTCGTCAAATACTGGACACCGAAGAGGGTGATTCCAAACGAGGGTAAGACGGGGCTCCATCGCTTGGCGCAATGGCGGCAGAGCCACCGTCGAATGGCCGGGGATGCGGCTCGTTCGCCCAAAGCGGAATGCCCGCCGTTGGACTCTGAATGATTGTCCAACGCCTGAGTGATCGCGGCGGCCACGCCGGGCAACGACGTGTTGTCGGGGATGTCGATCCCCTGGGACCGCAGATACTTCAGCGGGTCCTTCTCCCCGGCGGCGAGGCCAAGCTGGGTCATCAGCCAGACGGCCTGGTTGTAACCGGAATCGTTGTTGACGAATGAGAATGCAGAGTCGGCCGCCCGGATCGTGGCATTGGCGACTTGGGACACGTCCGCGCCAACGGCGACGAGTTCAGCGACGTCCCGCCATTTGCGCGTTCGCGGCAGTTGTCCAAGTCGGATGTGCCCCATCGGTGCACTTCACACATCACTTTTCGCCCGCACCTCGTGCCGCGCGGCCAGCCCGGCAAGGGTCATCTGATCCTGTATCTGGTCGTGAGGGATCAGGAGATAGCGCCAGGGCTTGCCGCCGTTCTCATTGGCGTGTGACGTGGCGTGTTTACTCCAGGTAGCCGCCGCATCGGCCTTGGCCAGCACGACCTCGTCAGTCATTTCGTTTGCCCGCTTCGGCTCGCAGAGGAGCTTTTCCGTCGTCGTCTCCACGACGAAGTCGGGTTCGTAGGATTCCTCGTGGCTGTAGTGAATCTGGAAGTCGCCCTTGGCGGGCTTGAACCACTTCAGCACGTCGGCTTCGTTCTCCAGGATCACCGCGAACCGGCGCTCCGGGTCGGAATCGAACTTTTGGATCGGATACAGGCACTTGAAGAAACCGCCGAAGACCATCGTGCCGATACGGTTGCGCTGGCCCTCCGGAATCGTCGCCCGGAAATCCCGCACGTTCTCGTCGGCGGCCGCCGAGTAATTGTTCGAGCGCAAGGTGCGGAATCCCCGCGTTACGTGGGCCTCATAGGCGCTCGCGGATTCGACGTAGTGCTGCTGCATCTGAGCGTGGATTAGGTTTACGAGCGCCTGCTGGTGGAACTGGAGGACATTGGTTACGTCGTCTTCTTCCGACAGATACGACCGAAGCCGCGCCACGACCTGCCCGGCGAGCTTGTACAGGAGCGCCGCGTGCTCGTCGTAACTGACATCGTCGAAGTCAATCAGGCCGCGCACCAGGTAGTCCTCGGGCCGCTTCTCCGCGATGATACCGCTGCCGTCCATGAGCCGATAAAGTCCTTGGTCGTGCAGTTGCTTGATGAGTATGCTCTGCTCGACGGGTTGCTGGTTGACGTTACGAACGTCCAGGTCGAAGTCTTCGTAGCCGCACGTGACCTCGCCCTTGGGAACGACCACGATCTTCGGCACGTCGATGGAGAGCGCCCGGTACAGTTCCGTGGTTTCGCGCACCACCTCGGCCACGTTCACGACTTCGGTAATGCCTTCCAGCACCCCTTGTGCGGGCCGGACGATCTCCTGGACTTTCTGCACGATCTCCGCCTGGACGGCCGTGTCCTGGAGTTGATCGCTGCCCTTGAGTCGCTCGTACTGTTTGATGACCTGGTAGGTCGCCTTGGCGACAGCCTGTTCCTCCGGCTTTTCGAAGAGCGTTCTCTGTTCTGCCGCTGGCTGTCCGGGAGCCGCTGGCCGCGCGGGGACAGTGCCTCCCGAGATAGCGTGCTCGAAGGCGCTCTTCACCTCCACGGCCTTCCGACCGGCCTCGGGAATATCCCGCCCGATCACCACACCCGCCCGGATGATGGAGTCCGGATCGTTGGCGTGGTCGACGATCTCCTGGAACTTGTCGTGCGAAACAATCGTCAGCCGGTCGACCGCCGGAACGCCCACACGCTTGCCGTAGGGGAGGCGCAAACCGCGCCCGATGGACTGTTCCACGAGTGTCCGGGAGTTCGCCGCCCGCAGCGGAACAATCGTGTAGAGGTTGGTCACGTCCCAGCCTTCCTTGAGCATGTTGACGTGGATGACAATCTCCACCGGGTTGTCGGCGTGCTCGACAGTCAAGAGTTGTTGGACGACATCGTCCTTCTCCTCGCCCCGGATGTTGGAGTGGACCTGGATGACTTTGCCCTTGTACCGCCCCTCGAAGAACCCGTCGCCCTCGATGACCTGTTGAAGGGCATTGGCGTGCGCCGTGTCGGTCGCCACGACCAGCATGAACGGCTTGACGATGGTCTTGTCGTTGTTGCGGGCGTAGACCTCCAACTCGACCTTCGTGTTCTCGTGAATCCGCACGCCGTCCTCGAGCTTCACCTTCTCCAGACCCTCGGCCGAATATGCGTTCGGATCGAAGTTCTCGCGGGTCGCCACGGCGGGTTCTTTGACGAACCCATCCGTCATTGCCGAGGACAGCGGGTAGCTGTAAATCACGTTCTTGAATGGCACCGCCCGCCCGCCGGTCTCGACTTGCGGCGTCGCGGTCAGTTCCAGGCCGAGAATCGGCTTCAGTTCGTTGATCGCCCGCACGCCTGCCGTGGCCCGATAGCGATGGCTCTCGTCCATCAGCATGACCAGGTCTTCCAGCCCGGCGAGATAATCGAAGTAGCTCTGGCCGATGTACTCGCTGAGCCGCTTGATACGGGGGGCGCTGCCGCCCCGCACCTCGCTGTTGATCTTCGAGATGTTGAAGATGTTGATGTGGACATCGTGGCCCCAGTCCACGCCGGGGAGTTGATCGTCGCGCCGCACACCGCGCCCGTCCTCGTAGGTGTCGCCGGTCACCACGAGAGGGGGATGAACGGCGAACTCGCCAATTCCCTTGAAGACATACTTCGGCGTGTTGGGTGTGAAGTCGGCGATCAGCTTGTTGTAGATCGTGAGGTTCGGAGCCAACACGAAGAAGTTGCGGATGCCCTCGGACTGGTAGAGGTAGGCGATGAACGCACCCATGAGCCGTGTTTTCCCGACGCCTGTGGCAATCGCGAAGCACAGCGATGGGAACTCCCGCTCAAAGTCATCAACCGTGGAAAACTCGCTCTTGATCGCCGTCAGAGCCGCGACGGGATCGGCGTCCTTCGACAACTCGATGATCTCGCAGACCCGGGCCAGGATTTCGAGAGAGTCCCGCTGGGGAGGCCGTAGACTCAGGCGATTGCTGATGGAATTGATGTGTTGAATGCTCATGAATGGGCTCCGATTTGAACCGCAGATGACGCAGATTCACGCAGATAGTGATTTACGAAACGCTTATGCTCAAGACGCGGGGTGGCGAAGTTGAACAGAAGCGCCCGATCGAGGTCCGTGGCTTTGAGATAGTGCAGCACTTGCGCGTCTTCGATTTCCGTTAGCTTCTTGATGGCCTTCAGCTCTACAATGATGCCGTCATAGCAGACGAAATCAGCCCTATAGGGCGTGGACAGTTGGCATCCCTTGTACAAGACCGGGATGGGTTGCTCACGCTGATACGGAATGCCGCGCATGACAAACTCTCGTTCAAGAGCGTCCTGATAAACAGCTTCAAGAAAGCCGTTACCGAGGACACTGTGAACTTCCATTGCAGCGCCAATGATGGCAAACGTCTCCGGGTCGCGGGAAACCACGGATGGCGCAGAGTCTTGGTGAACCGCAGATGGCGCAGATTGTCGCAGAAGATGGTCAGAACTCATGATGATGTGTCCTCGGCAAAATCAAACAGCATAGGCCCTAAATCCTTGCCTTTCCCAAACTTTCTAACCCGCTTTCCCAATCTGCGTTCATCTGCGTCATCTGCGGTTAATCTCTCTTCGATTCTCACCGGTAGGTTGCGGATCTCCAACGAGTAGTCGTCGTGGCCCCACTCGCACTTCTTGAGGACTGCCTTCGGAATCTTCTTCACGGTCAGGTTCTCGAACTGGCTTACATCGCAGCGGAACGCCCCGCAGCAGATCAGCAGGCTTCTATTCGGCCCGACTTCGTCGCTGAGCTTCGTCAGCATCTCCTTCGTCATCATCTGTGTGGTCACGTAGATGAAGTCCGTCTCCGAGCTTCGGCCCTGCTGCCAGTAGATGTCGGCGTTCGGCTCGAAGGTGAAGCCCTCCAGCTTGCACATCGCCTCGGCCAGCATCGTGGCGTTGAAATCAGGGTTGATGACTGGATTCTCCCACTCATCATTGACGATAAGGGAGGGTCCGAGCCGATAGTACCGGAACCCGCCGCCGCCCTTCCAGTTGACTGCCTTGCTGATCCCACCCTGGTCCTCGCCATCAATCACTTTCCTCATCCGGGGGATGATGTGCGTGTGGCAGTGCTCCCCAAGTTCCACCATGATCCACCGGCGGCCCATCTTGTGGGCAACAGCTCCGGTCGTCCCGGAACCGGCGAAGGAATCGAGGACGATGTCTCCGGGACCGGTCGCCATGTCCAACACACGCTTAATCAGGAGTTCCGGCTTCTTTCCGTTCTTGAATTCAACTGATCCTTCATTGCTGATGCCGTTCCACGAGATGTCCGTCCAGACGTCAGTAACGATTTCACCGGGTATCCGACGGCCATCGATCTCAATAAGCCGCTTGTCATAAAACAGAATCTGCCTGCCGTTTAGAATGTAGAAGTCAGGGACATCCTCGCCGGGATGAACAAACACCCGCTGGCGCTCTTGCATTGACTGGCGAATGGTAGCAGCCCTCTTGATCGCTGCGCCACCCCCTATCGCAGCCGTCTGAAACACCCTTTCGGCGTTCGTGACCGCGAACCGTGCTACTTCGTCCTCGAACGCATCGCCCACCTCACGTTTGGCCGTGCGCACCGAGTCAAAGCCCAGTTCACGTGCCACGACGTCATTGATGCCCTCCCACGACCACCGATCATACGAGGCTGCTCTATCTGCAAGAACCTTTGAGTATGCAGTATCATAGGACTTTTCAATGAACACCTTGCGCATTGGGGCAGTCGATTTATCCTTCGCATAGACCAGCAGATAGTTCGCCGTCGAAAACACGGTCGCACCAGTTGCTTTGAAACCCGAGGGGTCGTTCGTCGTCATGCAAATGGTGTTGCAGTAATTAAAGCGGCCAAAGACTTCGTCAAGGAGCACCTTCGCGTAGGCCATCTCCCCGTCATCCAAGTGAAGGAAGAACAACCCGTCGTTTGTCATCAGTCGCCTCAGGCTCTCGAAGCGGTCACGCATAAGGGCGAGCCACAGTGAGTGCTCAACACCATCGTCATAGTGCTCAAAGGCGGATCCCGTGTTGAATGGTGGATCGATGTAAATGCACTTGATCCTACCCCCGAATTCCTGTTCGAGCGCCTTGAGGGCGAGCAGGTTGTCGCCGAAGATCAGGCGATTATCGAAGATGTCGTTGTCCGTCACCCGCTGGGCGGCGTGATACGACTTCTCCGGGTCCTCGAGCAGGATGCGCGGCTCCAGTTTGGGCCGGTTCTCCTTGCCGATCCAGGTTAGTTCCAGACGTGTGTTGCTCTTTGCCATATTCAATCCTTTGTTTTCTCACGCGGAGGCGCGGATCGTTTCCTCTTTAGATGACATGGCCGTTTGTAACGCCCGGCCACGGGAAGCGGCCACTCGCCGAACACGGCCTGCAGGTCTCTGTCTTTTGCGGTAGCCAGATCGAGCACCAACGGAAAACTGTCCGCTTGAAATGGTATCCCGACGAAACGCTCGGCATCGGCGATCTTCATCGTCTTGCGGGCGGTCGCGGAAATGGGTGACCGACATTTTCTAATCAACTTGGCGAGACGGTTGTCGGCGGTGATTACGACTACATTTCCCGCGCCGTGAATCTTCGTCAGGTGAATACCCATAGCGGCGATAAGTTGATCGAATGTTCCCGATGGCACAATCCTGCGGCCGTCACCACGGCCGAGTTTGAAATAGTGGTCCACTGGAGCAACGATGTTCACGGTCAGCACATGATACCGAGACAGTTCGTAATGGTAGAATAGCGCAGCGTTATGAATGTCGTCCTGAAACTGTTTTCGCAGGGATGCGTGTACGCGCCCGTCGATGGTGCCGCTGCTTACCTGCTTGTTCCAGTCTCCGTAGGCGTGCTTTGCGAAGGTGCTGAAGACTTCGGCAATGCAGAAGTTTGGGATGTAGAAGAAATGTTCGGACGCTTTTGAGCGGACGGACTCGATGATCGCCACCGCTCGCTCATGCACTTTAGCTTCCTTGTGCGAATGAGGCAGGAAGTACGGCACGAGTACGCTGGTGTCGAAAAGGCAGTATTTACGCGAATTAGCGCATCGCAGTTGCTCGCTTTCATCCACGCAGTTTTCAACTACTCCCTTTGCGCTCATAGCGTCTTGGCGGTTGTTCATTTCCTTGCCTCCGTCTTCGCCTGCCGCAGAACCGCCCGCCCTTTTTCGGTGAGGCGATACTTCTGCAGGCGGCTGGTGGGTTTGTCCGGGACCGTCATTTCGATAAGGCCATCTTCCAGCGCCGGATGAATATACGTTTCCCTCAGTCGCCGACGGCTTTTCAGTTCAAACGATTGCAGGATTTCTGCGTTTCCAAGCGCTTTATCGGCCTCTAGCAGGCCGAGGAGGCGGCTGACATAGTTACTGACTGGTGCCGCGACTGGTGCCGTAACTGGTGCCGTAACTGGTGCCGTAACTGGTGCCGCAACTGGTGCCGTAACTGGTGCCGTGACTTCCGGGGTGACTTGCTCACCGATCTCGGTTTTCGTCGTGCCAGCCACCACCAAGGGCACGGTCACCTTGAACATGTCGCCATCCTCGAACACCGGTTTGCCCGCACCGGGGGCGTAGTGCGGCAGGTACAGATTCACCTTGCGGACGCCGGAGCCGAGTTCCTCGTAACGGCCAATCTGGATCATAAACTTGCAGATGGTCGGGTTCTTGGGAAACGGCGTGAAATTGCCGGGATCTATACGGCCGTGATAATGCGGCACATTCGGGTTCTTGAACTCGACACGGTCGGTGTAGATCATCATCGTGGCCGGCGCGGCGCTGGTGTATTCGCGGTGGGCAATGATGTTGGCAACCAGTTCACGGAAAATGATCGAGCGCAAGCTGATACTCGTGGTGCCTTCCATGTAGAACGGATCGTTCAGGTGCTTGTCGACGAAGCCCATGAGCAGATCGAACGCGTCAATCAAGTTGCCCCGGACAATCAGGCGGTCGTCGTAGCGTTCGGTGTCGCGGCGGCGCAGGAGCGCATCGAACTTGTAGCCGGGCACAATGCTCTGGATCGTCGTGTCATAGCCGAACATCAGGGCGGCGGCCAGGGTGTAGCCGGGCTTGCCGGTGGAATAGTCCTGCCGCACAAAACCGGCGACCTTGAGTAGTTCCTCTGGCGGCAGATTCGCCCATGGGTGTTGCGGCTGACGCCCCAGCATCAGTTTCTTCGCCTTCTCAAATAGGGCGGGATCGAGATCTTTGATGCCCAAATAGGGATAGACGCGCTGTTCGGTGAAGAAACTCAGCTTGCGGTTCATCAGACCGGCCAGGCGGTTGACGCCCTTGATCCGATAGTCGCCGTCCTCGCTGCGCAGAAAGACGCTGCCGCCCACCTGATGCACCTGCGAACTGGCGGGCACGAGCACCTTGATGACCCACTTGTCGCCAGCCTGCTCTTCGTGCGGAAACAGAAGATGCGGCGGATCGAGCTTCTGCGGGTTGTTCGACAGGTTGGCAATGTCCGCCTTGATCCGTTCGATGGCATCCTCGTTCACCCCGGAGACCGTACCATCGTCGTCCACGCCGAGCACAATCAGTCCGCCATCCATGTTGAGAAAGGCGCAAACGGTATCGAAGAAATTGACCGGCAGCCGATCCGTCGCCCGCTTGAACTCCAATGCCAGCCCCTCCTTCTCACCAAATGGCTTCTTCGATGTCTTGCCCTTCTTTGCGTTCTCTGCGCTCTTTGCGGTTAATCTCTTCTCGGTCATGCCACCCTCCATCGGATCGCAAACAGCGCTTTCACGCCATAGGTGTGCTTCAACTGCTTCTCGATCTTGCCGATCAGGTCTTCCCGTTGCTGGTCAATGGCGTCCTGGGCGTCGAATAGCTCGCGCCGCTTGCCGTTGCGGCGGCGTTCGAGATCGCGCAGTTGTTTCTGGTGGGCGAGCTTGTCCTGCAACGACTGCGCGAGGGCGGCGGAGCGGCGCAACTCGCGAATCTGTTTGTCGAGTTCCTTGATCTCGTGTTCGAGTGAGAGCTTTAGGTCTTCGCTCCAGCGGTCTAGCTTCTGGACCTCCTCATCGAAGAATTGACCGTTGCGGGTGTCGATCTCGCCCAGGCGGGCTGCGACCTCGGCCTTTCGCTGTTCGGTCAGATCGGGCACGTCCGTGATCTCGGAACCGAGCGTGGCTGGAAGTGATAACAGCTTGCGGCAAATCTCATCGTCGAGAATCTGGTTGTGATCCGTGCGGGCGGCGAGGACGAGAAACTCGTCGACCTCGACGGCCTCGACCGTGAGTCTGGAGACCTCCAGCCAGCCGGACTGGCCCACCAGTGGTTCGATCACGCTGATCTTGGCCGGGTGGTTCGTGTAATCGAGGGTGACCTCAGCAACGGGCAAACGGCGGGCGATGGCGCGCTCGATGAGACGATGGGCCAAGGGATGGTCCGGACGGTAGAAGTGCTCGTCGGCTGCCTCGGCCGCCTTCCAGTCGAGGTTATACCAACCTCGGCGGACGCCCGCAGGGATGTCGCCGTTGTAAAGGAAACGCGGCATCTGCGGGTCGAACTGGGCCTGTCCGTCGAGCTCGACACGCGTCAGATCGAGCAGCCATCGCTCCCGCTGGGACAGGCATTCGAGTGTTTTCTCCCGGCTGATCTTCAGACGCGACCGCACGTCCTCGTCGAAGTTCTCCATGAGCGCCTGGCGCGTGGCCGCCAGGCGGGCCTGAATCTTGGCGTCCAGTTCGGCTTGGAGGGCGTCGAACGCGGCCTGTATCTCGGCGTTCGTGCGGCAGGTCTGGTACACGTCGGCAATGCGGCGCTCGATGTCCACGCCGGATTCCAATGCCCCGAGAACCTCGTCGGACGCGCCAAAGACACCGTCAAAGAGCCGGAACTTCTCACTGAGGAGTTCGTACACGCGCTTGTCGGCCTCGTTGCGGCGGTTCAGGAAGTTGACCACGACCACGTCGTGCTTCTGGCCGTACCGATGGCAGCGGCCGATGCGCTGCTCGATCCGCTGAGGGTTCCACGGCAGGTCGAAGTTGACGACCAGCGAGCAGAACTGGAGGTTGACACCCTCGGCGGCCGCCTCCGTGGCGACCAGAATCGTGGCGTCGTCGCGGAAATGCTCGACGATGGCGGCCTTCATGTCCACGGCGCGAGAGCCGGAGAGCCGATCCGTTCCCTCGTGCTTGGCTTGCCATCGTTGGTAGATGTCGGCGTGATGGGGCTGGTTGTTCGTTCCGTTGATCGTGGCGACTTGGCCCTCGTACCCGTTGGCGCTCAGCAGATCGTAGAGGTAGGTCTGGGTCTCGCGTGATTCGGTGAAGATCACGGCCTTGCGTGGGGCTCCCAGTGCCTCGGCCTTGGCAAACGCGGTCTTGAGTGCGGGGAGCAAGGCGTCGCCTTTGGCATTGCGCCCGATGCAAGACGCCAGGTCAGCGTAGCGCCGCAGATCGGCCAACTCACCCTTCAGTTGTTCGGGGTCGATCTTCGCGTCACCTTCCTCTTCGGCGTCCTCGGCATACTCGTCCGCGAGTTCGGTCACGCCCTCGATGTCGTCATCGTCCAGGAGTTCCATGTCGTCGCGGAGGTTCTCCAGGCGAGCCGCAAGACTGCGGAGCGTGCGAGCGATGGCAAAGGTGGACGACGCCAGGAGCTTCCGCAGCACCATCGTGATGAGTTGCCGTTGGCTGGCGGGCAAAGCATAGAGCACGTCACGTTGCAGGTAAGTCGTGATGGAATCGTACAGGTTCTGCTCCTGCTCCGACGGCAGAAACTCTTGCGTGATCGGCACCCGGTTGGTGAAAGGGATGTATTCGGTCACCTGCTTGCGCAACGCACGGGTGCAGACCGGCGCGATCCGTTGCTTGAGTTGCACATTGCGGGACAATTCGTCGGTGCTGTTGACGAACTGCTCCCGAAAAGAGGCCGCATCCCCGAAGACATGCGGGTCGATGACGCTGACCAGGCTGAACAACTCCAGCAGGGAGTTTTGAAGCGGTGTGGCGGTCAGAAGCAGTTTCGGGGCCTTCCCAACCGCCTCCGTAATCTGGTGGGCCATCGTCTTCCGTGCGGCCGGGTTGTTCTGCAAACGTGTCCGGGACCGGTGAACATTCCGCAGTCGGTGCGCTTCGTCAATGACCACCATATCCCACGGCACCTGGGCAACCGAGGATGCCCGGGCCGCCGCGAAGTTGTAGGAGCAGATGACGGCCTTGTTCTTCTGGTCGAACGGGTTTCCACCGCCGTTCTTGCGGAGACGAGCGGTCACCTGCGTGTCCAGGACCTCCGACGGGATGAAAAACTTCTCGCTCAACTCCTGCTGCCACTGCTTCCGCAGCATGGCGGGGACGACGATGAGAATGCGCCGCCGGCGCTCGGCCCATTTCTGGGACAGCACGATGCCCGCCTCCACGGTCTTGCCCAGTCCGACCTCGTCTGCCAGAATCGCCCCGTTGGTGAAGGGCGAGCGCAGGGCGAACAGGGCCGCGTCGATCTGGTGGGGGTTGAGGTCAACCCGTGCGTTGGCGATGGACCGAGACAGCGCAGCAATGTCGCCGCCAGACCCGCGAAGGGTCAAAGCGTGCGCCCAATACTGGCTGTGGTAGGCGGTGCTCATGTGGATTTGGCACCGCCTCTTCCGGATAAGCGCTCCCGGCCTTTGTCGGTCAGGCGATATTCCTGGTTCTTGCTTCGCGGGGCGTCCGGCCGTGTCATCGCGATCATTTCGGCATCGAGCAGCGCCTTCATGGCCGCGCTATAGTTCCGGGTGCGGCGGGGATAGCCGAGCGTTTTCAACAGTTCAGGGGTTGATGCGGGTGTGGTGAGCATTGCCAGTATCCTCCGCATCAACTCCGTCAAATGCAGATCATGCACCCCGTCATGCGCCACATCATGCACCCCGTCATGCACCCCGCCGTGCTGGCCCGACGAAGTGCCCATGACGGTCTTTGGCCGCCAGAGGGTCTGGATGAACTGGCCCATCTCCTGCCGGAACTCGGGCGGCTGCAGCTTGGCGGCTTTGCAGAGGCCGATCATGTCCAGGATGCCGGTTCCCGCCTTCTCGATGTGCCGCGTGAGGAAGAGCGGCTCGGCGAGAAGCGGGTTGCGGGGAATCGAGGCATGGGGAAGCCGCAGCGACGCGGGTGTGAGCGACGGCGGCAACTCGCCGGGGTTCCAGACTTCAAGCCGGTCGGCGAAGAGCATGACCTGAACGGAGGCGTTGGACGCATAGTCGCGGTGCGCGACGGCATTGACGATGGCCTCGGCAACGGCCGCGCGGGGAAACTCGTAGGTCACGGGAGCCTGACTGCTCTCCGCGCGGGTGCCGACCGATGCCGCGATCTTCGACATGACGAATCCCAGAGCCTGATCCACCAACTCGAACACCGTGCCTTTGAAGATGCGGTAATCCGGGATCGGCTTGGCGACCGTGTTGCCGTGAAACTGGAGGCACTTGACCTCCGATGTCAGCAGGAACCGCTGCGGCTGCTTTCCGAACAGGAGAACGGCGGCGTGGGTAGGCTTTTCTCCGTCGAGAAGGTTCAAGTGGGCCAGCGCCTTGGGAGTGGGTGTCCGTGGACCGAGCGGATAGTTCCGCTCGGCCTGGGCGCGGGCCAGGAACTCCTGCACCTTCTGCCGCGAGAGATCATCAAGCGTGGCCTCCGGACATGCCGCTGCGTCGAAGGGACGGGTGCGGACGGTCCCGGCGTTGACCAGGTGCTCGACGAGGCTGGAGTACGCCAACGCAGTCAGTTCGGACGGGTTGCTGAAGCGTCGCCGGATAAGTTGACCGCCAGCCTTGCGCACGAGGGCCTGCATCTTCGGATGGCGGGCGGCGTCGTTCTCCCCCTTGACGAAGATCAGCCGCTGTTTCCCGGCGGCGGTAGCCCGGTCGAACTCGCGCTCGGTGGGCGAAACGCCCTGGGCGTCCTCGTAGCCGTACTCGTTGCCCAGAAGGCCCAGGTACACGTCGCACCGATCCACCTGATCCAGATAGACCTTGTCGGCACGACGATCAGCGGCGGGCATGTCCTCGAACAGGAAGACATCGAAGAACCGGCCCAAGAGGGCGTCGCCGAGGATGTAGCTCTTCAGCGCCCGGCGCTCCTCGGCCAGTTCCTTCTGCACGCTGCTGATGAAGATCGTCTGCTTCATGCGCCGACCTCACTGGCGTTACGGCCGGTTTTGTGGGACGCGACGGTGCCCGTACCGCTCTTTACCCACTCGTCAATGGCATCCTGGTGGAAGCGCCAGCGCTTGCCCACCTTCTGACCCGGCAGTTTGCCGTCCTGGAGGAGCTTGTACAGCGTCGACCGGGAAACCTTCAGGTATTCCGCCAGCTCTTCGATGGTCATTATCTTGTCAGATGGTTCCGCCATGTGTTCCTCCAGCGCCGTGCCCGGGCCAGCCGTGCCAAGCCGCATTCAGCCGCCCAGGCTGGCGATTGTCAACATTCGGCGCAATCTCGTGAAAACGGGTTGGATAATATCAGTTGCTGGCGAATGTTTGCAAGCTCAATCGCCAAGTGAATCGGAGAAAAACACCGTTTTCCGTGCCGGACGATGGCACCTTTGGTACGTTTGTGGCACCATTGCCAGAGAGCAAGCGGCATAGCCAGCATGTCCGGTTTGTCCGATTTATGGCCGATTCTCCGTGCGTGGCAGGCGGTAGGTCTTCCGCACCATGATTACCCCGACGGCGTGGTCAAACCAGGCGTCCGGAGCGGTTGTCGCCGGACTCTCAGCCGCTTTCAGGCTGGCGGTCTGGGCCGATCCGACGGCCATAACGCCGCCTGAACAGGCCAACCGGGCCGCGCCGAAGGCCGTGGGCGGGTGCGATGACCGAGAGTGGTTCGAGTAGGGTTTTTCCTGGGGAGCCATTCGACTCGTGGTGCACACCCCTCGCTCATGGCAAGCCATGCAAGGGTCTATCCAAGCACACCGGGGCGAATGCCCCGAGGGATGGAGCGAAGCGACGTAGTCGAAGGGCTTCTCCCGAGTTCGTCGCATTGCCCATGGTCTTCTACGTCTACATCCTCCAGAGGCGCGACGGTCGCATCTCTGATTCTCCATCCCCAATAAGCAGAAATGCCTTTGGCGCCAAGTTCCTTGAATCCGCCGATGAGCACCCCTCGGGCATCCTCACTGTTTC
>JALHHX010000326.1 GCA_022837245.1 Lentisphaerota bacterium | reverse complement strand
CCTGGAAAGCTCCGCGGTCCATTTTGAGGGTGCGGTTTAATTCTGCGTCCAGCGTGGCATACGCACGGGTTTCGGAAACACGCGCCTGTGTCAGTTGGCCGTTGGGAAGTATCGTGCTGCCCAGAATCCGCTGCTGCAAGGTGATGTCCTCTACCGGATTGGTTAAGGCATTAAAGGGGTAGCCGTAGAAATAATCCGGTCCCTCAAACCTGGCAATCTTGCCCCAAGGGTCCGGCGTCCCATCAATGAGTGGGAAGCTGCTGCCTCCCACCCATGGAAGGAGATCGGAGAAGATCGGCGCCGGCGCGCGTTGCGCTGAACCGAGCGATGCATCTGGGTAAAGGTAATTGGCTGGGAACAACTGCACCGGCCCGGCCCATCGCGAGAGCGCCGCAAAATAGTGGAACGCCTCGTCCAATTTGATATGAGGCGCCAAGCTGTAGCCAAGCTGCGGGGTGACATAGACCAGCGTGGTATGGACGCCGCGCAGCGTTTTGGGCCGCAACTCATTCCAGAGTTGGTAATGGTAACGCAAGTGCCGGGCGTTGATGGCGATGCCGGTTGCTTGGGATGGGCTTTGGAACCAGGGAGATAGCGCCAAGAGGCTGTTCTCCGACGGCAAACTCTTGAAAAACGGGAGTTGGGGCACGGCCCGGATTTGTGGGGTGTATTCCCAGTTCTCCAGCTCCGGCCGGGCCTTACGGCCGACACTGGCGACAAGACACTTGTCGGCATGCCAGCCTGCCGGAAAGACTGTATCGGTGAGCCGTTTGGCATGTGCCAGCGGAATCGCGCAGTTGAGCACTTTAGTCCGGCGGCGCCCCACCCGGTTGAAGACCTCCCGGTTGACTTCCCATCCCGGCTCGGCGATATACGCCCACCGTTCCCGGAACGCGGTGTTTTGCAGATCGTTGTTCACAATGTCTTTCTACCGCGGATTTGTTTTTCGCGAAGCGTTCTTCCTTCTGGAAGATGACTGCAAAGTCGCCGACATTTCTAGTCTAGCCACCAGGAGGAGGAGGCGTGGTAAGGCGCGGGCGGCCACGGCGGCACTGGTGGATGCCTACTGGTTTCTGTGCCGCGACTTGCCATTGCCGCCCCGTTACCGGACCAGGGCATATTATCTGGTCCGAGGCTTGATCATCGTCTTGGCCGGAACCCTTCCCTGGGCGTTCGGCGCACACGACCTCCGGTTGGCATTTGCGCTGGGGGCAGTGGCTCCTTCGGTGATAGCGCACCTCCCCAAGCTGGTGATCGCTCGTTGGCTGGCATCCGTTGCACACGACCTCCAACAGGGCTCCGGCCATTGGCCAGGAGCACTCCCTGTTCCCACCAGAAAAGACCCGCAGGTCGCCAACGCGCCGGCGCCGCCCCACTCCGCGCGTGGTTCGCCGTCTGCGTCCCGAACCGCTGAAATGATAATGGCGACTTTTGCACGCTTGCTTGCCAGGGTATCATCACTGGCGTTATAC
>JALHHX010000325.1 GCA_022837245.1 Lentisphaerota bacterium | reverse complement strand
GCAGGCATTCAGGCGGCGCTCGATCTGGCCGATAACGGCTACAATGTGGTGCTGGTCGAAAAACGCCCCTCCATTGGCGGCACCATGGCTCAGCTCGATAAGACTTTTCCCACTATGGACTGCTCCATTTGAATCCTTGGCCCCAAAATGACGGATGTCGGTCGACATCCCCGTATCAAGCTCCTGACACTCAGTGAAGTGGTTGGCGTCACAGGCAGTGTGGGCAACTTCCAGGTCAAGATCCTGAAGAAGGCCCGCTACGTCGACGAAAAGGAATGCACCGCCTGCGGCGAGTGCGCCAAGGTCTGCCCCGTTGTTCGCCCTGATGAATTCAATTTCGGTCTGTCGTCTCGCAAGGCCATCTACTCACCGTTTCCCCAGGCAGTCCCGGCCGCTTACCGGCTCAACCCAAACGAGTGTCTCGGGCATAACCCGGTTGTCTGCGCCAAGTGCATTGAAGCCTGTCAGAAGCACTGCATTAATTTCCATATGTCCGACGAAGAGATTGTGGAACAGGTTGGGACCATCATCGTCGCCACCGGGTTGGAACCCTATGACCCCACGGAAATGGATGAATACGGCTATACGCGTTTCGAAAACGTTCTGACCAGCCTCGAACTCGAGCGGCTGGTCAATGCTGGCGGTCCATCAAAGGGGCGGATCGTGCGCCCGAGCGATCGCCGCCAGCCCCGCTCGATCGGTTTTGTGCAGTGTGTCGGATCGCGTTCGGCAAGAAAGGGAAACCCTTATTGCTCCAACGTCTGCTGCATGAATACGGTCAAGAGTACCCTGGTACTCAAAGAACACCATCCAGAGATGGAGGTCAAGGTCTTCTATATGGATATGCGGGCCTTCGGCAAAGGCTTTGAAGATCTTTACAAGAAGAGCCGACGAATCGGAGTTCACTATGTCCGAGGGCTGCCTGGAACGGTGGAGGAGACGAGTGACGGAAGCCTGCGGGTTGCGGTGGAAAACACCGCAACCGGCGCCATTGAGTTTTTCGATTTGGATATGCTGGTTCTCGCCATCGGTGTGAAGCCACCCCAGGGCACTCACAAGCTTCAGGAGATGCTCGGGTTGCAGTTGACCTCGGATGGTTTTTTTCTTGAAGCCCATCCTAAACTGCTGCCCGTAGACGCGGCCACCCGCGGGGTCTTTTACGCCGGCTGTGCCGAGGGCCCCAAGGACATTAAGGAAAGCGTGACGCAGGCTTCAGCCGCAGCCGTTCGTGCGATCCGCCTGATGCACAAGGGGGAGATTTTCACCGAACCCATCACGTCCGAAGTGAATGTCGAACAATGCAAAGCCTGTGGTCGCTGCGCGGAAGTCTGCCCCTATCACGCCATCACCGTTGACCCCAAGAAGAAACTCCCCGCCGTCGTCAACAGTGCAGCCTGCGCCGGATGCGGTACCTGCGCCGCGGAATGCCCCTTCGGCGCCATTCACATGAACCATTTCAGCGACGTGCAGATCCT
>JALHHX010000324.1 GCA_022837245.1 Lentisphaerota bacterium | reverse complement strand
TGATTACAATAATCCAGCGTTGCAGTGTGTGGAAACCACACCGCCGTAATCTTGCAATTTCTTTCCAGATTACAATAATCCGGTGTGGCGGGGTGGGCACCCTGCCGCCGTAATCTTGCAATTTCATTCCGGATTACAATAATCCTGTGTGGCAAAGTGGTCACTCTGCCACCGTGATCATCGAATTATTTGTCGCTTTTTCTGCGGTTGCAGTCGCGGCAGAGTAGCTGGCAGTTTGCAGGGATGGTTGCCCCGCCTTCGCTCCACGGGGTTATGTGATCCGCCTCCATCCCATCAAGCTCGTATTCCTTCTTGCACTTTTTGCACAAGCCTTTCTGACGCTCGTAGGCTTCGCGCTTTTGCGATATGGTGAAGGCGCGGATGTTCAAGTGGCGTTCGCAGCGTGTCAGGACGTAGGAGTAGATTCCCTTTTTGTTTGTTACGTCGTCGTCCTCCATCAGGCTCGCGACTTCTCGCTCCAGCTCAGCGGTGTCAAGGGTCTTGCCTCCGAAATTGTCGTACAGTTCGCCCCAATGCACGCCTTTCATTTCGCGGCGGTATTTTGGAAATGTCAATTTAACCCAGTCTATTGCGCCCTTGAAATACATCCACAGTTCGTTGGCGTTCGGGTCGTGCTGGTGCTCCGACATGTACGCCTCGATTTCTCCCTTGTTCTTCCAGGCGAGCGCGGTCTCCAGAATGTCCTGCCGGATCGGCGAGCCGGTCACGTAGTCCTTCGCGAGCAGGTAGGCCGCGCAGTTGCTCTTGCTGAAGATCGACTTGGCGTGCGTCAGCCAGGGCCCCGTGTAGACGGCGTTGCGCAGTTCCTGGTCGTAGAGCCGCTCGCCCGAGATGTTGACGACCCTGAACCAGTCGAGCTTCTCCTTGTCGTTCCCCTCGCAGAAGTAGACCATCAGCCGGTAGTCCAGGATCTGCTCGCGCTCGGTGTTTGTGAGGTTGTGGAAGGCGCGGTTGTCGATGGAGAAGTCGCCCTTCACGTACTGGCAGAAGCTGATCGTGCGCTGCTGCCCGTCCAGCACCTCGAACGTGCCGTCCGGGTTTTTCACCCAGTACATGACGTTCAGCGGAAATCCCTTGCGGATGGTCTCCAGGACGGCGTCGCGCTTCTTCACGTCGTAGACGAACTCCCGCTGGTACTTCGGACGGATGTTCAGCCTCCCGCCATAGCCGACAACCCCTTCTTCGGCGTTGTCGATATAGCCCTCGGCTACCTCGCGGATGGTGATTTCGTGCAGCTCGATATTCATCTTTTCAATCCTTTTCTCCGGATCACGATCCGGTCATACATTCTTCGTAGAAGGCCATTAGCATCTCTGAGTGGGCGGGACAAAAACGTGCTACTTCCGACAATCTCGAACTGCTCGGGATTGTACTTGTCCAAGAACGTGATCGGGACACCCATCACGCCGTCGTAGTCGCACGGGATGTCGGCGGTCTTCGATACCTCGATCGCGTCGTAGTTGGCGTAGTTCGGATAGGCTTCAGGCGTGTAGTTCTTGTACAGCGTCAGGAATTCATGACGCTTGGTCACATCGAGATTCGTATACCAGCAGATATTGCCTAGGCTTCGGTATCTTACACCATCTTTTCCGATGCGGAAGCGAGTCTCACGTGCTTCATAGTAGTCTGGAACGACAAACTCCATGTCTCCGCAATGATAGCCCTTCCACACCAAGTTGTTTTGGAACAGTGTGAAGATATCCCTGTAGGAGACCGCATTCTGGTTCCCGACGATGATGAACTTCTTGTCGAGTGCGATGAGTTGGGCGACATATTCGCGGAAGAGGGAAAAGGGCGGGTTGGTGGCGACGATGTCGGCCTGCTTCATCAGTTCGACGCACTCGCGGGAGCGGAAGTCGCCGTCGCCGTCGAGGAGGGTGAGGGCGTTTCGTCGGTTCTTCAGGAGATGGGCCACGTCGGCGAGGTCGGTCGCGCCGTCGGCGTTCGCGTCGGGCACCTCGGTGATTTCGATTTTGTAGGGCGTCTTGGCTCTGGCGTCGCTTTCCGCGACGCCGGGGACGCCGAAGAGGTCCAGCTCGCCTTGCATGACGGAGGAGCCGGCGTAGCAGGTGGCGACGAGTTTGCGGAGGCCGAGGAAGTTGAAGTTGAGGGCGAAGTACTTGAAGAAGTTGCTTTCGTACGGATCGTCGCAATTGCAGAGAACCGACATCC
>JALHHX010000323.1 GCA_022837245.1 Lentisphaerota bacterium | reverse complement strand
TTTGGTGGTTTGTAGTTGAAACGCTACAATTATAACAAGCCCGCATACGCTCCGCAAGCAAAATCCGATTTACCTGTCACTTTCCTGACACACACCCTTTCCCCATTTTCCCCTCGGCTTATTGCTTGAATAGCAGAGAGTCATAACCAGTGGTCTGCCTTTGCCATGGTGTTATATGCCTGCGGCACACGGTGCGTACAAACCCCTAAAAAAACATTTAGTCATGCCGAAAGGTACGGTGGCAGGGTTACAACACAGCCACACGTGATTATTGTAATCCCGTGTTTTTACGCAAGATTACGGAGGATTGGCTTCCACTCTGCCATGTGTGATTATTGTAATCCCGTGTTTGTTTTTTCACAAGATTACAATAAACGACTCGGACTCCAGCGCAATAGTCCCGCGAGGGAACCGCAGTTGCGGCGAGTAAAATTGGGGAATGTCCTATTGTTTTTTATTCTTTTATGCACGGTTGGTAAAACAGTGTTGTGTTAGGGCGATGTGAAATTGTTTCTTAAAACCGGGCGTATGACAGTGTCTATAACACGTCAGTGCATAGTCCAGCCGTGGTCGTTGTGGTAGATCATCAGCTTAGTCATGCCACCATCAACGACGATGTTCTCGGCGTTGATGAAGGAGTTGCGGTCGTCTGCTAAGAACATCACGGCACTAGCGATGTCCTCAGGCTCACCGATGCGTCCGCTTGTGTGCTGCTTGATGTCGCTCTCTGAATACTCCGCCTTGCGCCCGGCGCTGTGGTACATGCCTGTGTCGATCCATCCTGGCGAGATGGAGTTGACCCTCACGCGCCCGGCAAGGCTTGCTGCCATTGCATGCGTCAGGGCTGTTATGCCGCCCTTGGCGGCGCTATAGCTCTCAGTGTCGCGCTGAGACATAAATGCGCGGCTTGAAGCAATGTTGATTATTGATGCGCCTGCACGGAAATGCTCGGAAAACAGCAGAGTAAGCATGTACGGAGCGCTTATGCCAACGCGCAGGACGTAGTTGAAATCAACGTAGGAGCAACTCGAGTTTAGACCGCCGCGGCTGATGCATGCGTTGTTGACAAGCATATCTATGCCACCGGGCGCGGATCCCAATACGAAAGCCGCAAACTCTTTCAGCACGCTCTCCTCCGCGATGTCGCCGAGATAAGGCACCGCATCAAGTCCGGCTGACGCGAACTCTGTTGTCGTTCTGTCGAGATCGTCCTTGTTGTTGTCTATGAAGCAAACCCTGGCGCCGCTTTCGGCCAGTGTCTTAACAATGCACTTCCCGATGCCTGCGGCGCCACCTGTCACCACGGCGGTCTTGCCTTCCATGCGAGGTCCATTTGATCCGGCCATGTTATTCATCCCACTACCTTTGTATTACGTCGGGTGGCTCTTCACGTTTCAATATCAGCCGTACACTGGCTCGTTCCCGGCACGTGTCGGCTTAAGTGCCTTGCCGCCCAAAGCTCCAGCCCGTTTTACTTGGAATTTGACGATGTTTTTTTGCGGAATCTCGTCTCGTTTATGAAGAGTTTGGGATTGTCTCTGTTTGATATAAGGGCTTCCCGGAGCCTCTCTGGCGACTTCTCGGCTTTATTAACGATTTCAGTGTTCAGCATGGCAAGCTTGAGTATGTCGCCATCGATGCCGAAAGAGAGCACGTCGTATTTCCTGTCTTTTGCATCGGCAGGACCAGCCTCGGAGCCTATGAGCTGCGTCTGCAGGCAAGTCATGTCTTCGATCTTGATCAGATAAGCGCGGAAGAAAAGCGTCTCTTTGTCGCGCCGGGGGTATTGGATCATGTATTCCGTCTCTGAAAACTTAAGGATAAGCGCCTC
>JALHHX010000322.1 GCA_022837245.1 Lentisphaerota bacterium | reverse complement strand
AAAATCGCGAAAACCAGGCAGACGTTCCATAAATGACCAGAGAGTATGAATTACCCCTCAAAAAGCAAAAGCAAACCACGCGCGAGGCTGATACTCATGGGGATACAGAATGGGTCAATACCTGAAAACTGGCGTCGCCATGTTTGTGCTGAACTTCAGTTGGTTCCGAAGTTCACTGGCGGGGGCAACGGAGAGACGCGCGGAGCCTCATATCAGCGTACTGGTGAGACGCGCTTGACGAACGACTCGGCGCAGCCAAATCCCCCAACGACGCTGTTGATTTGCACGACGGATAGGTGTGGAGCTATCGGGGGTGCCGGAAGGTATAAGCGCAGGAAGTTCGCAGTTTACTGGCAGTGGCTCTTTCGCCCTGCTTAACTCCTTCTACTTCCGACATTACGGATGGAGGCGAGGGTCGGAATCGAACGATAATAGCCATTTGAGCTACTCCGTTACTACCGCCCCGCCACCAGAGGCGTACAGCCTCATAGCTGTCGAACGCCAATAGAATCAGGGATGTTCGCGTGCGTGTCAAGCACTCCACAGTACCCGTGCAATACAAATCAAGTACTCGCCAATTACACATTTGCCACCCGTTCACTGGCACTTTCACTGGCACTTCTTTCGACTCAAAGACGAGGGTCGGTTTTGAACCCTCGCCTTTTATTCCGGCTGACGCTTACCCTTCTGAGCAAAAATGCTCAGGACGCTGAGTAATCTGTAAAGGACTGGAAGGCTCGCAGTTCAGTGTCGGCATCCGCCGATGAGGTTTTGGGTCGTGT
Organism: Lentisphaerota bacterium; assembly: GCA_022837245.1. Lineage (GTDB taxonomy): Bacteria > Verrucomicrobiota > Kiritimatiellia > RFP12 > UBA3636 > JAAZFF01. Next base: position 711 of record JALHHX010000322.1, on the reverse strand, counting down.
TCACCCGCGTATGCCCTCGCCTCTGGTTGCTCCGCGCAACTTCGCGCCAGCGGTCGAAACATCTTTTCGCCCGCTGTCACTCCGTTGCTGATGCTCCGTCGCCCGACAGCGCGCGCACACGCAGGGCGTTTCGTTCGGAGCGGGGCTGCTCTCTCGGGGAAGGAGGTGAAGAGAGTAGTCCCGCTCCTTTAACAAACGAAACGCAAAACATGAACACGACTGAAAACCTCATCTCCAACGGATGCCCTGCACCTGCTCCGCAACTAACGAATAAATCGTCAAGCCGATCAAATTCCCAGCCCAACCCCAGGAATGGAAAATTGTTTCACTCCGGGAATGTCCCACACCCGACACCATGCAACAGTGCGAAACGCCCGATCAGGCAGCCGCCTATTCTACCCAGACTAGTCTTCGAACCCTTGGGTATTTTTGTTCCTAGCCGATAGCGGCTTTGCCTTCAATTGCAGGCCGATTTCTAATCGTCAGGAGGCGAGCTGCTCGCAGTTGCGAGCTCAGCAACGCAGAAAAGGCCAAGAATAGCGTTTGCATAATGAACCGTCAGACGATACGATACAGAAATGAAAAATCGGACCAAAAGCGCCTCCAAGGCCCGCCGAATCGGCGCGGCTGAGGCATTGTGCGATGCACGCCTAGCCTTGGGGCGTGTCACGATTGTGCTAAAAGATTTGGTCAAGGAAACGGGGTTGTCGG
>JALHHX010000321.1 GCA_022837245.1 Lentisphaerota bacterium | reverse complement strand
TAAATAGCCGTCCCCCTATGAGCTCTTCCCCGCTTCCCGCTTCGCGCTTTCAGCGCATCCTCTTTTGCACCGACTTCTCCGAAAGCGCCGCGGCCGCGTTCCCGTTCGCGCTGGAGGCCGCCGCCCGCCGGCCGGATGCGACGCTGTATCTCATGCACGTCATTCACGAGCCGGATGCGCAGTATTGGAAAACGCAGCTCGCCGAGGTGGAAAACATCAACGCCGAGGCAAAAAAGACCATTGATGCGAAGATCGCGGCGGATTATCTCGCGCGCGTGCCTCCGGGCATGAACCTGCAGACGGTCTTCCGCATCGGGCCGGATGCGGCGACGATTCTTGAGTTCGCCCGGTCCGAGCGGATTGACGTCATTGTCCTTGGCCGGCACGGCCACGGCGGCATGGGCAAGGCGCTTTTTGGCAGCGTGGCGGAAAAAGTCGTGCGCAAGGCGGAGTGTGCGGTGCTGGTGGTGCCGTTAGCCTACGCCAAAGCCGCGCCGGCCTGACCCGCCCGGGGCGGAGCCGTTTTGCGGCGATGGAGCCAGTTCTCGGATTCGAACCGAGGACCGACGGTTTACAAAACCGTTGCTCTACCACTGAGCTAAACTGGCCCGGGACGCGCAATGATTGCGGCGGAGGTCGCGCCTTCGGAGCTTCCAATTTGACCGCGCCGGATGGCGCGTCCTGCCTTTGCCGCCTGGCAGCAGGCCATATCAAACCGCAAGCTCGCGGGCTTAATGGGTATAACCCGGAGCGGGGATCGGGTCAAGTTGATTGCCTCGTGATTCCGAATCTCCATGAACGGGCATGCGCGGGATCGGGCCGGAGCCGGTGGGCCCGCAACCGGCGGGGAAACATGGAGCAGGATGATCTGGCAAAGACCCGCGCGGCCCGGAGGCGAAGCCCTTTCAAAGGTGGTTGTGGTCGTTGCGCGGGAGAAAATCGGAAACACCGGGGTCACCGTGGGGAGTTAATTAACCACCAGAACTCGAACGACACCGGTTGCCCCGGGAAGAGGCGCCGGAGAACCTCCTGGTAAACCCGGCGTTGTTGTTCGTATTCCGCCGGGAGTTGCTTCGGCATTTTCATGACTTTGTAGTCCACGCCAATTACGGCGTCCCCCTCGCGCAGGACGAGGTCAATCACGCCGCTCCAGGCTTTGCCTTCCCAGCTTGCAAAGACCGGGGCCTCCCGCGCTTCGATCCGGCCGCGGCAGGCGCGCTGATGAAGCGCGCCGCCGTAGAAATCCGTAAGAACAACGCGCGCCTTTTCGATGGTTTCAGGGAAACTTACGCCCCCGTTGATTTCCGAGACCACCGCCTCCAGCTTCGCGGCGTCGTATCCGGGTTCCTGCAAGTGCCGCTCCAGGTAACGATGCACCACTGTTCCCAGTTCCATCGCCCGGGCCGATGCCATATCAATCTTTTCCCGCACATAGTCCGGCAAATCAGCTTTGTCCTCCGCTTCCACCGGTTCGAGGCGCGAGGGTTGATGCAG
>JALHHX010000320.1 GCA_022837245.1 Lentisphaerota bacterium | reverse complement strand
TTCCAACACTTCCCCTGAATCAATGCGTTGCGGTGCCGAACTCCTCGAAAAAGGCGTGCACACCGCGATGATAAACGACATGGTGTACGACCAGGTGGATCTCCGGCGCCTCCGGCTGTTGTCTCTACTGCTCGACTCCCTCGAAGTCTCGGAAGACGGCAGGGTGTGCGTGGTCAGCCTCAGCGCCATGGATTACGCGAAGGCAGGAGGCGACGCAGTGGATTCAGACAATTTCGTCGATGTTGCCCGCAGCGTGGCGGGAACTACGATAGCGGCATTCCTTAGGCAGGAACTTGAGACCGCGCCCGTGCACCTGAGCCTGCGCACGCGCCCCCCGCACGATGCCTCGGAAATTTGCGCCGAATGGGGCGGAGGCGGGCATGAGAGAGCCGCCGGTGCCACTATCGATGGCGATCTGGAATCAGTCCGCGAAATGGTGCAGGAGCGTCTCGAAGAAATCGCGGCGTCGGTTCCACTTGAAAAAGAAAGCCAGGAATAGCATTAATAGCGCTTCAGGGAATTCTACGACGACATGACGAAAAAAAAATCTTGCGTCCTCAAGTCTTTGGGATGCCTTGCCGCAGGCGCGAGCCTTTCAGTGGCGTTCCCCGCAAATGCAGAAGCACAGGTTGCATGGCTTGTATTCATCCCTCTGCTGATAACACTGCGTTTCTCAACGCCGCGCCAAGGTTTTGGATACGGGTTTCTTTTCGGCCTTGGGTTCTGGCTTATATCTATCTTCTGGCTCATGGAGCTGCGCAACAACAGCGGCCCCGTGCTCCTCGTGCTCATAGGTTTAGTGGGGCTGAGCATCTGGTGCTCGCTTTTCAGCGCGTTTTTCGGCATGGCCGTATCGTTCCTGTGGCGGGGTGGAGACTCTGCCACGGAAGGCTGGCGGCGCTATTGGTTCGAGACGTGGCGGCCCGCCGCAATCGCGCTGCTCTGGTGCGGTGGAGAATATCTGCGATCGACGCTCTTCACTGGCTTCGCATGGAATGCGGTCGGCGTGTCGCAGGTGTCGTTCCTGCCAATAGCGCAGGTCGCATCGCTCGGCGGGGTATACGCAGTGTCGTTCATCGTGCTGCTCTGCAACGCAACCTTCGCGAATGTATGCGTCCGTCTCTGGCGAAACACGATGCTGCGCGAGCCAAATTCAACGCGCCGCCATCCGGACCTGCTGCTCGCGCTGCTTGTGCTCGTGGCGGCGCTCTCATGGGGTGGCAAGCGCGTCGCCGAAATGACAAACGCCCAGTATTCGGCAGAAACGCTCTCTGTCGTCGCGATAGATCCGGAGCTCCCGTGCATCTTCATGAAGGATGATGACGAGGCGGCCGAGAGCGCCTACGGGGATCTAGCCGAGAATACGGAGGCGATGGCGCTCATGGGGCCCGATTTGATCGTCTGGCCGGAAACTTCGCTATACTCATATATGCCAAATCCGTTCATGGAGGACGACATGCTACGCTTCGCGGCAAGAATTGGCTTTTTTAATGAT
>JALHHX010000082.1:9763-11358 GCA_022837245.1 Lentisphaerota bacterium | reverse complement strand
CGGCTCCACCTGTGCGGAAGCGCTTTCCATGACCACGGCGTTTCCGGCGTAATCGTGATAAGTCATGACGCCGTCGATGACGGCATGTTCGCTTCCCATTTTGAGCTTGATTTCCCATGGCTTTGACGATGACGGTGCGCCTGGGGATTCGACTTGTATCACGCCCTCTGCCGGACCTATGGCGAGAGACTTAGTTTTTACGGTCTCCGTCACGGCAACCACCGGCATTGCGTCTCCCTGACGCGAGATCGGCCCGTGTGGCGGTTCCTGTCCGTTGCCTAGGATTGGACCGTCGAGAAAATAAGGCACGCCGTTTGTGGAAGTAGGGGCGGATGCCGTGGACACACCGTTGGTAGGTTCTGCGTCGACGTCCTCAAGAACGGCCTTGTTGCTGGCGCACCCTGAGAGAAGCAACAGCGCGGAAATCGCGGCAAACATGGATGCGAAGCATAGTGGGGTGGTGTTTCTTTTGAGCATGATTAAAATCCGAGTTCTGGTTGGATGGCGGCTTCTGGCGCTTCGAGGCCCGCCAGCTTCCATGCGATGGGCGTGGCGACGCGGCCTTTCTGCGTGCGCTTGATGTAGCCTTCCTGGATAAGGTATGGTTCGTAGACCTCCTCGATCGTGTCGGGCTCCTCGCCTACAGACACCGCGATTGAGCCAAGGCCGACCGGGCCGCCGTTGAATTTGCAGACAATCGTGTTGATGATGCGCTTGTCCATCTCGTCGAGACCGCCAGCATCGATGTCGAGCATCGTGAGCGCCTTGTCGGCAATATCGCTCGAGATGTGGTTGCCGGCGCGCACCTGAGCGTAGTCGCGCACGCGGCGAAGGAGATTGTTTGCAATTCGCGGCGTCCCACGCGAGCGTCTGGCGATCTCGGCGGCACCGTCGTTGTCTATGCTCACCTCAAGCAGGCCGGCCGAGCGAGTCACGATTTGGCGCAGTTCTTCGGCGTTGTAGTAGTCAAGGCGCGATGTGATCCCAAAGCGCGAACGCAGGGGAGCGGATATCAAGCCGGAACGAGTGGTCGCGCCCACGAGTGTGAAGCGCGGCAACTCCAGGCGGATCGATCGGGCGTTGGCGCCTTGGTCGATCATTATGTCGAGCACGAAATCCTCCATGGCGGAATACAGGTATTCCTCGACGGTGCGCTGCATTCGGTGTATTTCGTCTATGAACAGGATGTCGCCGCGGTTGAGCGATGTGAGCAGGCCCGCGAGATCGGCGGGCTTCTCGATGACGGGCCCCGACGTGGCCTTGACCTGCACGCCCATGGCGTCGCCAAGGATGTAGCAGAGTGTGGTTTTGCCAAGTCCCGGTGGACCTGACATTATCACGTGGTCCAGGGGTTCGTTGCGCTGGCGCGCGGCCTCAACGCAGAGCAGAAGCCTTTCTCTAACCTTCTCCTGGCCAATGAAATCACGAAACGACGAGGGGCGCAGCTTGTTGTCTAGCGACGCGTTGCGCTGGTTGAAAGTTTCTGATATGGGCTGTGTCATGGGTTATGGCGTGTGGAAAGGTTCATTTGGCGGCGGAGAAACTGGCCTTGGGCACGGAGACGCCGCGCCGCAGCGGCTGGGGGACGTCCGAAA
>JALHHX010000082.1:0-9701 GCA_022837245.1 Lentisphaerota bacterium | reverse complement strand
CTGGAATTCCTCATTGCCGTTTACGAACTCGACCTCGATTCGTAGAAAGTAGATTGGAATGTCCCGGCGGTCGATGCGCGTCATGCGCACGGCGTCCTTCTCGGTGGTGACCACGGCGTCGACCCCTAGATTTCTGGAGTGGTTCGCAATGTCTATTATTTCCTGTTGCGAAAAGCGGTGGTGGTCAGCATAGCGCAGCCTCTTCACGATAGTCGCTCCGAGTTTTTCCAGGGATTTTTCAAAGCTCTGCGGGGATGCTATGCCGGAGAGTGCCACGATTTTCATCCCCTTGAGTTTTGAGAGGGGATGCGTCTCGCGGGAAAAAGCCCCCATCAGAGAGACTGGCACGTGGTTGCACTCCATGATGCCGGCGGTGGGGTTGTAGTTTTGTATTTGGCGGCGTAGTTCGATGGTGTTGCCGCCGTGCACCTTGGTGATGCAAATGAATTTAGCGCGGGCGATGTTTGATGCGGGTTCGCGCAGCAGGCCGCGTGGGAGGACGTATCCGTTGCCGAAGGGATTCGTGCAGTCCACGAGCACGAGATCTAGCCTGTGCCCGAGCTTTTGATATTGGAAACCGTCGTCGAGCAGCAACGTGTCGCACCCGAAGTGCTTCACGGCGTAGCGTCCGCTTTTGACTCTGTTTTTATCGACGAGCACCACGACGTCCGGCAGGTTTGTCGCAAGCATGTACGGTTCGTCGCCGCTCATTTCGCTGTCGAGGAGCAGGTTCACCCCGTCAGAGACGATGCGAGGCGGCGTCCGGGAATCGGATCCTGTGAAGCCGGCAACCATGCGGTGGATAAAACTCTTTTCCTTCTTGCGGTATCCGCGGCTAAGTATCGCCACCTTGCGCCCCTCGGCGCTCAACTCGCGGGCGAGTTTCTCGACCATCGGGGTTTTGCCGGTTCCGCCGACCGTCACGTTGCCGACGCTGATAACCTGACAGCCAAGCTGGAAGCGACGCAGAACGCCCTTGTTGTAGAGGTAGAGGCGCGATTGCACAACAAAGTGGTAGATGTTCGAAAACCGTCTGAGAACCCAAAGCAAAAAACGTACGGGCCACTCCTGGCCTTCGTCATCACCGGAATACTGTATGATCGGCAGTAACCGGTTTTCCGTTGCTTCTAATGCTTTTCTTATTCTCATGGCATAGGTTGAAATTATCCGTTGATTGTACTATAAACGTGCCGTTTCCACAAGGCTGACCAATTTATCAAAAACTAACATCCCATTAATATTTCCTTCATTCGGATAGTTTTTAATATAGGAGCGTGAAACAACCACTAGCTAAAAAGGGGAAAATGATCCACGTAGATATGCACGTCCATTCGCTTCATTCGCGCCATCCAGGTGAATGGATACTACAGCGTCTAGGGGCAAGCGAATCCTACACACCGGTAGAAACCATCTACAAGATGGCGAAGGCCCAAGGGAACACCTATGTCACGATTACAGACCACAACACAATTGACGGCGCTCTAGAGCTATGTCGTCTGCATCCTCAGGATTGCTTCGTAAGCATGGAGGCGACTGTGTACTTCCCCGAGGACGGCTGCAAAATACACGTGCTCTGCTACGACATAACCCCAGAGCAGTTTTCGGCGATTCAGCGCGCGAGAGAGGACATATACAATCTGCGCGACTATCTCCGTCAGCAGAACATTGCATGTTCTGTGGCGCATGCCACGTACAACATCAACAAGCGCCTAACACTCGACCATGTCGAGAAGTTACTCGTGCTGTTTGACGTTTTCGAGGGCATCAACGGCACACGAGGCCATGAGGGCAACGACCTGTTCCAGGAGGTTCTACAGAACATCACCCCTGAGGATATTCAGCGATTGTCAGAAAAGCACGGCATAGAGCCGTGGGGTGCCACTAGCTGGCACAAGGGCATGACTGGCGGGTCGGACGACCATGCAGGCCTCTTCGCCGGGCACACTTGGACGTGTGCCGAGGCCGGTTCCAAAGAAGAATTCATAGACGCCTTGCGCAATCGCCAGACGACGGCGGGCGGGCGCTTCGGAGACTACAAAGCGCTGGCATACGGTATATACAAGATAGCGAGCGAGTACATGCATGCCAACCGTCCACAGGCTACTGGCATGGTCAGCATGCTGTCCTCGATTCTATTCGATCCGGCGGGTCCCAGCTTCAAAGAGAAGCTTATAATGCGCAGACTTGGCCTGCGCCATTCGAAGCGCGATCAGATCCTTTCGCGTTTTATAAACAACCTCTACCAGATCTCGCAGGACAAGCAGGAGCATGGAACCAACTGGCAGATCGAAGAGGCTTACGAAGCGCTAGGCGCGCTTGTTGACGACTTCACCGGCACAATAGCGCAAAGCGTCGAGAACGGAATCGTCGGAAAATCCAGCCAGGGTATAATGAAGTACATCAGCTCATTGCTTCCGGCTATTGTATTCTCCGCACCTTTTATCAGCACTTTGAGGTTGCTCAACGAAAGCCGGGAACTGCACAACCGGCTTTCCGATGAATTCCATCTCGAAAAACCGCATGCCATGCGTACGCTCTGGATTACCGACACCTTCGCGGACCTCAACGGTGTCGCGGTAACAATGCAGGAGATTTCGGCGGCAGCTCGGGCAGAAGGAGCTCCTCTACTAATCGTCGGATGTCCGACGAACGCCGAAAAAGATTTGCCGATAACCAGGCATATCATGCGCCTGCCTTGCGTATACGAGTTCACTCCCGAATTCTACAACGCCTACACCGCCAGACTTCCGGCGATTTTGAAATCAATAGACATTATCGCCAAGGCGCGTCCTGATAAAATCGTAATCTCTACACCGGGTCCAGTGGGGCTTGTCGGCCTCGCTGCGGCACGTCTGCTCGGCATCCCATGTGAGGCAGTCTACCACACCGATTTCGCAATGCAGGCCAAAGAGGTCGCCGGCGACGCTCAAATCGTCGATATTGTATCGCGGTACATAAACTGGTTCTACCAGCGAGTCGATAAGACCCTTGTGCCAAGCCGCCACTACATGATGCAGCTCGCAGACTCAGGTTTCGACATTTCCAAGATGGGGCTTTTCCGCAGGGGTCTTGACGCCTCGTTCATGCAGATCGACGAGCTTGCGCTAGCTATGACCCGCAAATGCTGGTTCCGGGATGACTCGTTCACCCTTTGCTACGCAGGACGGATTGGCAAGGAAAAGAACCTTGGACTGCTTGCCGATTTGTTCATCGGGATGCGTTCCGAAGGTTTACCCGTGCGTCTCGTTTTTGCCGGTGACGGTCCTGAACGCAAGGAACTGGAAAAGAAGCTGTCAAAATTCAACGATAGCGTCGTTTTCACCGGACGTATGGACCGCCATTCGCTCAAATGTATTTACATCCTCTCTGATCTCTTGGTATTTCCCAGTACGACCGATACGTTCGGCATGGCGGTGCTCGAGGCTCAGACGCTCGGACTCCCTGCTCTTGTAACGAAAAGCGGCGGCCCCCAGGAGATAATAATCGAAGGAGAGACGGGTTACGCTATTGACGTTGACGACAAGGACAAGTGGCATGCAACCTGCCGCATGATTGTTGACCTTCGCATGTCGGAGCCCGCCAGCTACCACCTATGGCGCGAAAGCATAAAGAGCAGCTTTGCTGGACGCCATTCATGGGAAACCCTTGTCGAAGAAATAACCGAAAAGACGAATAAAACGACATCTCCACAAGCGTCGGGAAGGTGTCGCACATCCGCGACTATGTCCCCGGCTGCGGCTAAACCTCCCTGCCATGAGGCCGTGCTGGGCGCACAAGCGAGTTGTTGACTCCGATGTATAAATAACGTCCCAAAGACGGCAGGCACACCCCACCACCCGCGGCTAACCGATCACACCCGAAGGGCAAGGGATGATGGACAGGCGCTGTGGGATATGGTACAAATGGGGCTATCTGTCAAAGGAAAAATCGCTTTTCGAAGGGCTGTTTTTCTGACCCGCATATAAGGAGCACTATGGACATCAATATCCGAATTGCCGGCGCGGCCGGACAAGGCATTCAAACCGCCGCAGATCTGCTGGGCAAGGCGATCACTCGCGGCGGCTGGCGTGTCTCTTCATTTTCCGACGCCGAATCGCGCATCAGGGGCGGCCTGAATTTCACGCACCTGCGAGTTTCAGAACTGCCGGGCACCGGCGTGACGAACCGCGTGGATATACTCGTGGCGCTTTCATACGACGCCGTCGGAAAGCTCGCTCCGGATCTGACTGAACGGGGGGTCGTTGTTTGCAACGAGGATTGGAAACACCCCAGACGTGCGCCGCTGCCAATTGTGAAGCTCGCAGAGGAGGCTGGTTCGAAGCGCGTTGAGAGCACCGTGGCGGTGGCGCTCGCGGCGGGGCTGATGGGTCTCGACATCGCTTTGCTCGAACCGTTGGTCCGCGAGCACTTCGGCGGCAAACCAGACGTGCTGGAGACAAATCTCAAGGCGCTTGCCTCAGCACATGCGGCGGCGTGGGAATGGGATGGCGGAAAGGCTCTGCGCCTCCCGGCGTGCGATGCGGGGAAGGATTGCCTGTGGATGGCAGGGCACGAAGCAATCGCGCTAGGCGCAGTGGCTGGCGGAGTCACATTCTATGCCGGGTATCCGATGAGCCCGTCGACGTCGATTTTCACCGACATTGCAAACTTTTCGAAGGAAGCCGGCATAGTGGTCGAGCAGGCAGAGGATGAAATATCCGCTATCAACCTGGTCGCGGGCGCTTCATACGCCGGTGCGCGTGCCATGACAGCCACATCGGGCGGCGGCTTCGCGTTGATGGTGGAAGGCATTTCGCTACTCGGCATGATAGAAACGCCGGCAGTGATCGTGCTGGGGCAGCGTCCCGGCCCCGCCACTGGGCTCCCGACGCGCACGGCGCAGAGCGACTTGAATTTCGTCCGCTTTGCGGGACACGGCATTTTCCCGCGCATCGTGCTCGCGCCGTGCAGTGTGTCGGACTGCTTTGAAGTGACGGCTCGTGCATTTGATCTTGCCGAGCGTTTCCAGGTTCCGGTTATTGTCTTGACCGATCAGCTCCAAATCGACACCGTCGCCTCTGTGCCTGCGCCATCTGCCGATGGACTGCCTGCAGAACGATATCTGCTTACGCCTAAAGAGCTCGACGAGATTGTGGATTACCGCCGGTTCGAGCAGACGGAAACTGGCATGTCGCCGATGGCGGCACCGGGGGATTCACGTCATACCGTCGTGGTCGATTCCGACGAACACGATGAAGAGGGGCATATGATCGAGGCTGCGGAGATCGCCGAACGCATGGGGCGCAAACGTCTACGCAAAGCCGCGAGCGTGGAGAAGGCTGCGTGGGCTCCTTCCGTGGTGGGCAAGGTCAAAGGACGTCCGCTCGTCATTTCGTGGGGCAGCAGCGTGGAGACCGTCAATGAGGCGCTTGGGCGGCTCAATGCGGAGGGTGCCGGAGTAGCCCACATGCATCTGAGTTGGATGTGGCCGTTGCCGAGAGAGCCGATCAGCTCGATCGTGCTTTCGGCGGCGTCGGTGACGCTTGTGGAAAACAGCCCGGGCGGCGGCCTCGCCTCGGTTTTGCGCGAAGTGACCCTGCGCGCGGTCGACCACGAAATCCGGAGCGTGAGCGGCCGCCCGTTTTCCGTGGAGTTTTTGATTGAACAATTAAAAAAGGTGGTGTTGGCATGAGCATTGATGTGAAAGATTACGCAAGTACGGTGCCGATCGCATGGTGCCCGGGGTGCGGCAACTTCGCAATTTTGAATTCGGCAAAAAAGGCGTTGTCAGACTTGGGTTTCCCGTCTGAGCGCGTTGTCATCTGCACCGGCATAGGGCAGGCTCCAAAACTGCCGCACTACATGCGCGTAAACACCTTCAACGGGCTGCACGGACGCGAGGTCGCTGCTGCGATCGGAGTCAAGCTCGCGGCGAACGACCTTACCGTCGTCGTGCACGCTGGAGAGGGCGGGGCGTACGGCGAGGGCGGCAACCACATGACGCACGCGATCCGCCGCAACGTCGATATGACCGTGGTTGTGCACGACAACCTTTACTACGCGCTGACGAAGGGGCAGGCCTCGCCGACCACGCCGGAAGGGACGATCACGCGCATCCAGCCGGATGGTGTGCCTTCCAAGCCGCTAAATCCGCTGGCGCTGGCGATCAGCCAATCGTGTAGCTTCGTCGGCCAGGGCACCTCTGCCCGGCCTGATCTGCTTGCAGAACTCCTCAAGGCGGCAATACGGCACCGCGGATTTTCGCTTGTGCACGTTCTGCAGACATGCCCGTCGTGGGACAAAATCCACACCCCTCAATTCTATCTCGACCATTGCTATGAGTTGGAGCCAGACTACGACCCGCGCAACCGCGAAGCGGCGTTGAGCCTTGTCATGACACCCGGCGAACGGCATCCTCTGGGAGTGTTGTATCTTGAGGACCGCCCGTTGTATGACGATAGCGTGCTGCATGGAATCAAGGAGCCGATGCGCCGTCGCGGCGTGAACCCTGGAGCCGTCGAAAAATTTTTAGACAGGTTCAAGTAGTCCGCTTTCCGCGGGAGAGGTGGAGTTAGCCATTAATTCCATGATTCAACACGTCCATTCTTACACCCTTCCTCCTTTCCATTTTCTAGTCGCTTTAATGTTGCATTGTTGTGCAACAATGTTGTATAGTGTCCTGTCATGAAGAGAGAAGAGCTAGAGGCGCGGGCACGCGTCATGAAGGCACTGGCTAGTCCGGTGCGTCTGAAAATTATCGACGAGTTGAGCCGGGGAGAGCGTTGCATGTGCGAACTGCAACCGCTGTTCCCGCATGACAAGTCCACGCTTTCACGGCATGTTGCCGAACTAAAGAACGTTGGCATTGTGGGCGAACGGCGGGAGGGTGTCAGAATTTATCTGCGGCTCCTGACGCCGTGCATACTAAAAATATTCGAATGCACGATGGGAGTGATCCGCTCAGAAGCAAAGCGGCAGGCGGATCTAGTTGGCAATGCAAAAGGAAACTAAAAAATGAAGAAAATCAACAGCAAAGAAGTTTCTGCTTTTGGGTTAATGGTAGGGTTCTTTCTAGTCATATATTACCTGCCAGTGGACAATCTCCGTTTCCAAGGCGCTTTGGTTGAAGCCTTTCGGTTGTTGAAATGGTACGCACGCGAGCATGTACTGTTGTGTCTTGTGCTTGCCTTTTTCATTGCAGGTGCCATCGGCGTTTTTGTGAGCCAAAACGCTGTGATGAAATACTTTGGGCCTAAAGCGCCGAAATGGCTGTCGTATTCGGTCGCATCAGTGTCTGGAACCATTCTTTCCGTCTGCTCCTGTACAATACTCCCTCTATTTGGCGGTATTTATATGCGCGGCGCGGGGTTGGGGCCGGCAATCGCATTCCTTTATTCGGGGCCTGCGATAAACGTGATGGCTATTGTTCTGACTGCCAGGGTTCTTGGATGGCAACTCGGATTGGCACGGGCCGTAATGGCTGTGGTGTTCAGCGTGGTTATCGGACTATTGATGCAATTTATCTTCCGCAAAGAAGAGCGAGCCAGGATGGCGCAGAGTGAGTCGGAGGAAGTGTTCATTGGAGGCGACGAGAAGTCTGAGCGGCCTTTGTGGCAAGTAGTAATCTACTTTTTAGCCATGGTCGGCATACTTGTCTTCGCCAACTGGGGCAAACCGCTGGAAGAAGCCGGAATATGGCACGCCATCTACCAAAACAAGTGGGGCATCACGGCGTTGTTCGGGCTTGTTTTGGCTGCATCTCTTTGGCGCTTTTTCAAAGTACGCGCGGTCTGGATAGTTCTTTCGGCGCTTCCTGCTGTGATATTGGGGGCAATGTTCCCGGAGTATCCGGTTGTGCCCTTCACGGCGGGAGCGGCGGGTCTTGTGGGGCTGACTTTCCTCGGCGGGGCGGAGCTTGACGACTGGCGCGACCAGACATGGGGGTTCGCCAAGCAAATCCTGCCATTGCTTTTTGCCGGAGTGCTGGCGGCGGGATTCTTCTTGGGCAGTCCCGAGGGCGCAAATGCGGGTATCATTCCCAACATTTGGATAGAGGCTCTCGTAGGCGATTCGCCCTCGGCGTTGCTGACCCTCATGGGGAAAGACGCAGCGAACATCCCGGGATGGTTAAGCGCCTTCTGGCCGCTGTGGACCAACTTCTTCGCTTCCTCAGCAGGCGCCCTCATGTATTTCGCCACCCTGACCGAAGTGCCGATTCTACGCGGACTCGTCGACAGCGGGATGGGGCAAGGACCGGCCCTGGCGCTCCTTCTGGCCGGGCCGGCGCTTTCTCTCCCCAGCATTCTGGTGCTCAACTCAATCCTGGGGGCCAAGAAAACCCTGGCATTTACCGGTCTCGTGATGATCATGTCAACGATCAGCGGCATGGTGTTTGGGATGATTGCATGAGGGAGTGCCCTTTATTCCACTATTCTAACAAAAGGAGAACATATGAAAAAAATACAGGTTTTGGGCATCGGTTGCCCTAAGTGCAAAAAGCTCACTGCCAACGCTGAGGAGGCAGTCAAAAATGCGGGTGTGGAGGCAACGATCGAGAAAGTCGAAAAGCTTGCAGACATACTGAAATTCAATGTGATGCTGACGCCAGCCCTGGTGGTTGATGGCAAAGTAAAAAGTTCGGGGAAGGTGCTTAGCGTCGAAGAGATCGAAGAGATTATCAAATGAAAAAAGACACAGATCAAACTGAAGGTTCTAACAGTTGCAGTTGCGAAGGTGACTCCTGTGGAGGCGGGTCTTGCAAGTGCAAGTGGATTTGGCTTGCGTTTCTATTGGCCTTGGTAGGAGTGCTGGTCGCCAAGAACTTGAATAGCAAGCCAGAACCAGCTCCGTCCTCTATTGTCGAGATTGACACGGTGGCCGCGCCAGCTTCGCGCCAAGAGCCGTTGCCGCGCCTGGTTGATCTAGGAGCCAGCAGTTGTATTCCCTGCAAAGCCATGAAGCCGATTCTGGACGATCTCATGGTGAATTACGGGGGGGGCGTTCAAGACCGAGTTCATAGACGTCTGGGAAAACCCGGACGCCGGCCAAAAGCACGGGATTCGCGCCATCCCCACACAGATATTCTACGATGCTGCCGGCAACGAGCTTTACCGTCACGAGGGGTTCTTTGGCAAAGACGATATTCTGGCCAAGTGGCGTGAATTTGGCGTGGGCATGGCCAACTAGTCATGGAACAACTCTTCACAGCACTTTCGCGGGCAGTTGAAGGTTCGCCAGCAGTGGCTTTGATAGCCGCCTTCACATGGGGCGTTTTGAGCATACTGCTTAGTCCTTGTCATCTGGCAAGCATTCCACTGGTTGTTGGTTTTATCAGCCAGCAAGGCAGGACTACGGCCAGGAGGGCGTTTGCGACATCCCTGTTGTTCGCGGTCGGCATCCTCATAACAATTGGTGTGCTTGGGGTAATAACGGCGTCGGCAGGAAGAATACTTGGTGATATCGGTCGCTGGGGGAACTATGCCGTGGCGGGTATCTTTTTCCTTGTAGGACTGCATCTTCTTGACGCCATACGGTTGCCACTGCCGAACGCCGCTCAGCCAGGAATGAAACGCAAAGGGCTGATGGCGGCTTTCTCAATGGGACTTGTCTTCGGGGTGGCGCTGGGTCCCTGCACGTTCGCCTACATGGCTCCAATGCTGGCTGTGACATTCAAGCTGTCGGCGGCCAACATGACATACGGGATTCTCCTTCTGGCACTTTAC
>JALHHX010000319.1 GCA_022837245.1 Lentisphaerota bacterium | reverse complement strand
TTGTCGTGGCCGAGGGGCCGGAGGTGGAAGACGATTACCACTGTTTCGACGCGTTGAATACGCCGGCGGATCACCCGGCGCGGGATACGCAGGACACGTTTTACCTGGGCGGGGCGGAAACCGAAGCCGCGCCCCCCTTGCTGCTGCGCACGCATACGTCCTCCGTGCAGATTCGCGTCATGGAGAAGCAATCGCCGCCCGTGCGCATCATTGTGCCGGGCCGCTGCTACCGCCGGGATAACGCGGACGCCACCCACAATCCCACCTTCCACCAGGTGGAGGGGCTGTACGTGGACCGGAATGTCACCGTGGGGGATCTCAAGGGCACGGTCGAATTTGTTTTCAAGGAACTGATGGGCGAGGAGACGCAGATTCGCTTCCGGCCGCACTATTTCAGCTACACGGAGCCGAGTTTTGAAATAGACTTCAGCAGCCCGATGACGCGCAAGATGGGCAGGGAGTGGCTTGAAATTGCCGGCTGCGGGATGGTGCATCCGCAGGTGATCGAGAACGTTGGTTATGATGCCGAGGTTTGGAACGGGTGGGCCTTTGGCTTTGGCATCGAGCGCATTGCCATGATTCGCTACGGCATCAACGACATTCGGCTCTTCTACGAGAACGATCTGCGGTTCCTGAAACAGTTTTGACCGCCATGAAAGTCACCTTTAACTGGCTTAAACAATACGTCGAGTTCGATTGGTCGCCGGCCGAACTGGCCGAGCGGCTAACCATGCTGGGGCTGGAAGTTGAGAACGTCCAGAAGCTGGAAGGCGAATTCGAGGGCGTGGTCGTTGCGCAGGTGGTCACCAAGGACAAACACCCGAATGCCGACAAACTCAATGTCTGCCGGGTCAACGATGGCCAAGGCGAGCGCCAGATTGTCTGCGGGGCGCAGAACTTCAAGGCGGGCGACAAGGTGCCGCTGATCCTGCCCGGTTTCAGCCTGCCCGCCAAACCCGGCGAGGCGCCGCTGCTCATCAAAGTGGGCAAAATCCGCGGCGTGGAATCGCTGGGCATGATGTGCGCGCCGCAGGAACTCGGCTTGGGGGACGAGGTGTCGGGGCTGCTTATTTTACGCGAGGACGCCCGGGTTGGGCAGCCTTTTTCCGAGTATCTCGGCCGCTCCGGCACCGACATGGTCTATGACCTGGAAATTACGCCCAACCGGCCTGATCTCAATAGCGTCATCGGCATCGCGCGCGAGATCAGCGCCGTGACCGGCAACCCGCTGCGGCTGCCCGAGGTGAATCTCACCGAAGCGAGCGGGCGGGTGGCGGACGCGGTGGCGGTGCGCATTGAGGACGCCGAATTATGCCCGCGGTACACCGCGCGGGTGATTCGCGGAGTCAAGGTCGCCGCGAGCCCGGATTGGCTGCGGCACGCACTGGAAAAGGTGGGCGTCCGCAGCATTAATAACGTCGTGGACGTGACCAACTATGTGATGCTGGAGACGGGCCAGCCGCTGCACGCTTTTGATTATCATTTGCTGGCGAAATCGGCTGC
>JALHHX010000081.1 GCA_022837245.1 Lentisphaerota bacterium | reverse complement strand
TTTTTTTGTTTTGTTATTCCGTCAGTCAGCCTTATTGACTGAATCAACGGTGTTTAGGAGAGGGATTTCTGCGCGAAAAAATTGATTTGGAATCCCTGGCGGCCCGATCACCCCGGATCCCCTGAAGAATTGCTGGATTGGCTCGGGCAAGTGGTCCAGCGCGGCCAACTGGTCGTTCGGCCATGCGCCGCTGGCGGGCGAGGACGTCGCGTTCGGCTCCTGGAGCACGGCGCCCTGCACGGCGGACGTCGTCAACAACAACCTCGGCTCCATCACTTTGGGCGACGAAAACAACAAAGTAACCTTCGCGCCCAACGCGGTCGCGGGCGGCATGAGCCTTGCTGTGACGGGCGACATTGCCGTGAACGCAGGCCAGCTGGTCTTCGGCGGCGACACATCCCCGCAACTAGGCGCCGGATACTCCATCTCGGCGGCGAACATCACCGTCGCCGCGGGCGCCTCACTCAACGCGGACGAGCAGGGCTTTGCCCCTGGAGCTGGCCCCAGCCCGGCAGGCACCAGCACTCTAGGCCGCTGGGGTGCCAGCCACGGAGGCTATGGCGGAGTCAATTACGCCTCGTGGATTGAGAACTTGCACCCCGCGCCACGATATGGCAGCGCATCGCAACCGACTTCGTTCGGCAGTGGCGGGACGTTGTTCGCCGGCGGCGGTGCTATGAAACTGAGCGCCACTGGCACCATCGCCATCCACGGCACGCTCTCCGCAAGCAGCACCAATCTTGACACGCGCGCCGGCTCGGGCGGCTCGATCTGGATTGCCGGCGGCACGCTGGCAGGCACAGGCAGGATCATTGCCAACGGCGGAATTGGATCGTCATCAACTGGCGCCGGCGGCGGCGGCGGGCGCATCGACATAAGCGGCGCAGTCAACGACTTCTCAGGAATAATCGAGGCCATGTATGGCGGATGGGCATCCGGCAGATCCGGAGGACCGGGCTGGATAGGAAACTACACTCCACGCCGCGGCATGGCAGGATCGATCGTGCTGCCGCAGTCGGGTGGGACGGGGCTGACACTCGCCAACTTCGAGCCGACGCGGGACATTCTCTTTGGCAACAGCCTGACGTTCGGCAACATTGTCATCAACAGCGGCGTCACCGTCGGACTCCAGGCATACGACGACACCACGGTGATGACATGCGACACGCTTACCGTCAAGTCAGGCGGCACGCTAAAGTGCTGGGGCGACACCTGCTCCACAAACGAGACGGCAGGCCCTGCCACGGGCTGGGTATACGGCCAGGGTCCTACCATCGCTGCGGAAACAGTTGTAGTGGAGGCGGCCGGCTCAATCAACGCCGACTACACAGGCTTCCATTCCACCAAGAACTCCACATTTACAGGACCGGGCGGCATGGGGTACTACACCCGCGACGCTCGGGGCATAATTGATTACTACACAAGCTCGGCGCATGGCGGACAGGCTGGCGGCAGGCGCGGGCGTTCGGCAAGTTTCCCCAGCGTCACATCACGCACGCCGATGTACGGCAAGGCATATGGGCCAACGACGCTTGGTAGCGGCGGAGAAGGCTATCCAGATACGGCGAACAATGTCTGGTACAGCGGAGGCGGAGCCGTCAAGCTAGACGTATCCGGCACGATTACAGTTGACGGGCGCATATCAGCCGACGCAAAGAGCCAAGGCGGATACAATCAGCCATCAGGCGGATCTGTCTGGATCACTGGCGGTGGAACGCTCAAAGGCAACGGGGTTATCTCGGCGAACGCAGCCAATGCACAAACAGCCACTGGCGGCGGCGGCGGCGGCCGCCTGGACATCTCCGGAATAGTCAACGACTTCACCGGCGTAGTACAGGCGAAGGGCGGCGACAAGTACGACGTCGGGTCACAGCAAACACGGGGTCTGACCGGTTCGCTAGTGCTCCCCGAATCCGGGGGAAGCTCTGGCGCGGTACTTGCGAACTTCGTGCCGTATGGCACAAACTTTGCCTTCGGCAACAGCACGGTGTTCGGAGACTGCATAGTCAGCAACGGGGTAGTACTGACCCTCGATGCGAACGATGGCGAAAACGTCTTCACCTTCAGTTCGCTCACGATCAAAGCCGGCGGCGAAGTACGTTGCCTCGGGAACCTACCCACAATCAATGAGGCTGCAGGGGGAACTACAACATCACTGCGCGGCGACGGCGTGGTGATCATCGCGACCAACCTGACCGTCGAGGCGGGCGGCTCGCTCAATGCAGACGGCCAGGGCTACACGTTCTGCTGGAGAGCCGATAAAGCCGCAACAGGCTATCCCCATCCCACGATCTACCCAGGCGGCATAGGCTTCGGCCCTTATACCGTTCTCTCCGCGAGTCCTTGGGTCCAAGCCCCCTCCGCAGGTGCCGGTTTTGGCGGCCTTGCGGGCCAAGGAAGGGGCTTTACTTACGGCGCGATAACGAACTTCGGAGCCGGCATGCTGGGCAGCGGCACGACAACATGCCCAGGCGGCGGGTCGATCCGGTTGTTCGTCCCCGGCACGCTGTTCAACGCAGGCGTCATCTCCGCCAACGGCGGGGCGGCGGGCGGCGGCTCTGGCGGCACGCTCTGGATCGAGGCCGGGAAGCTCTCAGGCACGGGCGTCATAAGAGCGAACGGCACCGTCAAAACGCCAGCTGTTGCTGGCGTGGACTTCGGCGGCGGCGGCGGGCGCGTTTTCGTATCGTACAACTCTTACGAAGACGGCAACCCCGCTTCCAGCGGCAGGATTAACGCCTTCGGCGGCGGCGTGGATCAGGCCTCGAAGGGCGCGGCAGGGACGGTCATACTGCAGGACAAATCGGTTGGAGACGCATGGTCGATGTACGTTATAAACGATGGCGCGGCTGACAACACCTCGACCCAATTCTCGGGCACCGCGGACGGAGGTCCGGAAGACCTGATGATCGAGCGCGTCTATATAGGCGCGAACGGCGCACTGAGCTTGACAAACGGCTTCACGTTCACCGCCACAGAGGTCTTCTCCAACGGAGCTTCGTTCTTCGGCGCCCCGGGGACTACACTCGCCGCTGGTGGTCCGATCGAAACCAAGTTCTACGGCGACCTCGCGGCAGGTAACCTGAGCGTAATTGGATCGGAGGAAGCTTTCAATTCGGCTGCGTTCGAGCCCGGCAAGACAGTCTACGTCTCCGACGCCCTGACGCTAAGCAACGCAGTTGTAAGGTCATCCATATCAGGAAGGCAGTGGTATCTGTTACTCGATGAGACCACCGGTTCGCAGTCTGTGTTCTTCACAAAGGCAAAGGACAGCAACGCGGCAGCTGGTCAGACTATCTACTCCTGGAAGGAGAACGATCTGCTCTACGGTCTGGAAGGCGATCTTGGCAACAACGACAACTGGGTGTTCTCGAAAGCCACAATGTTCCTAATCCGGTAACGTATCGGAACAACAGGCCATTCAATTAGGCCAAGGCGGCACTGGACAGCTCCGGTGCCGTCTTTTTTGTGGCAGAGTCCCCACCCCGCCACAAGATTAATGCACTTTCGTTTGAGCCTTCGACTTATTCCCCGAACCGTTCGGAAAGGGCGCGAGAGACGTCAGGGACGGCGGCAACGAGCTTGCGAGTAAATGTGTTGGCCGGATTTGTGAATATTTCCCGAGGGTTTCCGCGTTCGACAATGCGCCCCGCGGCCATCACGATGGCACAATCGCACAGGTTGCGCACAACGGCCAAATCATGCGCGATAAAAATCATAGTGAGATCCGTGCGGTCGAGAAGTCTTCGCAACATTTTCAGCATCTGCGCCTGGACGGCGACGTCAAGGGCGGATACTGGCTCATCGGCAATTAACAGCCTTGGCTCGACGGCGAGAGCGCGCGCTATGCCTATGCGCTGGCGCTGCCCTCCGCTGATCTCGTGCGGGAAGCGGCTCATCAAATCAGCAGTGAGTTCCACCGTGTCGAGAAGGCCGCGGACGCATTCATCCATTTCCGTGGAACTTTTGAATTCGGCGGCCCAGTGAAACTTCAGTGCTTCGCGTAGCGCATCTCCCACACGCATACGTGGATTGAGGGCGCCGAGGGTGTCTTGGAAAACCATCTGGATAGCGCGGCGCGTCTCGTGTTCCCGGCGCCCGCCTAATTTGAACAAATCGTTTCCTTCAAAGAGGATTTTGCCGGAAGCGGGCTTTTCGAGGCCTACGAGAGTTTTGGCGATTGTGGTTTTGCCGCATCCGCTTCCGCCGACGATGCCAACGGACTGACCCGACTCAACATTGAACGTCACGCCATCGACGGCGCGTTTTGGAGGGTGCCCGGGGTATTCCACGACCAAGTTTTCAATGGCTAGAAGCGGCTTTGGGGCGGATTCAGTGGTGGAGCCTACCATTCGAATTCCATTCCGTCGTAGGCCGGCTCAATGTTCGGGGGGAGTTGCTTTGCGATATCGACGTGTTTGACATCGTGGCCGATATGCGTAAGTATGCCGCGTTTGACTTTGCATGTGCACAGGGCGCCGGTGGCGTCGGCCATCGTGAGGTGGCTTTGGTGACGCCGTTCGCGCAGTCCATCGAGCATCACGCAATCGGCGTCGCACATGAAATCGGAGAATTGAGGTTCGACGACGCTGCAGTCGGGTGCATATACGAAACTGCGGCCTTCGCACGTTAATTTGAACGCGGTCGAGCGCACCGGGCCGTGCGGCAGAGTGATCGAGCTGACGGCAAACGGGCCGATTTGCATTGGGGCGTCTTTTATTTCCACAAAGTCCATGTGGGGGCGGTACATGCCTTCCTGATCCGGTTGTGGCGAATAGATGTATCCGAAAGTCCGGCTGATGCCGGCGAGAGTGAAGTCGCGAGCGTAAGCGGGAATCCGCGATTGCTGGATTGTATTGAAGCGGCGGATTTCGTCGAGTCCCAGGACATGGTCGGCGTGAGGGTGGGTGATAAGAAGGGCATCAATGCGTTCAATCCCATATCGGAGCGCCTGTTGTCTGAAATCGGCGGAAACGTCTAACTGAATGGCGAAACCGCGCCACCGCACATACACCCCCGAGCGTAGGCGCGAATCGCGCGGGTCATCGGAGGTGCATACGTGGCAATGGCAGCCTATAAGCGGGACTCCGGTGGAAGTGCCGGAGCCCAGTACCAGGGCGCGGGGTTTGTCGTCCTTCGACATCGCGGTCATGACACCCAGACCTTTCGTTCGTTGTCGGCCTGGTGATCCAGCCTTTGCCTGCGCGCGCGGGACGGGCAGCGCCAGCCTGTCGCCAGCAGGAAGCCGACGGCGATCAAGGAGCTGACCAGGCTGCTGCCGCCGTAGCTGAGGAATGGCAGCGCCAGGCCTTTGGTTGGGAAAATTCCGGTCACAACGCCGAGGTTCACCCCGGCGCTGAGACCGATGTGCATCGTCATGCCAAAAGCTAAAAGGCGCGTGAAAGTGGACGGGGCATTTATGGCTATCAACAGCCCGCACCACATGAACGCCGCGAAAAGGAAAATACAGGAGATCGCAGTCACAAACCCTAGTTCCTCGCAGATCATTGAGAAAACGAAATCCGTATGGTTCTCCGGCAAATAGCTTTGCTTGAAAACGCTTTCGCCGAATCCCACTCCAAACTTGCCTCCGACAGCCATGGCGGCCAGGGACTGCTCGAGTTGGTAAGAATCGCCCTCATCTATCCCTGTTGAGATGCAGCACGGAAGTGACCCTGCTCCGGCGTTCGGGGTCGTTCGCGATAAGCATAACCAAGGCAACCAGCCCAATGATCGCGAATGGCATCAGGTGGCGTATGCGCACGCCCGCCACGAGCATTATCGTCACGTTGACAGCGCCCAGCATGACCACGGAACCGAAATCGGGCTGCGAGAGGAAGCCCAACGCGACGACGCCGAGCCCGATGCACGGTATAAGAGCTCCTTCCTTGAAATCGTCGTTAAGGCATCCCGGGCGACTCTGCCACCACGCCATAACAAGGATTGCTCCAAGTTTCACGAACTCCGACGGCTGCAGCGAGACACCCATGAAGTATATCCACCGGGCGGAGCCTTTGGTGATCTTGCCCAGCCCCGGAATATGGACTGAAACGAGAGCTACAAGTATGGCGATGCAAATAAGCACAACAACGCCGCGACGCGCCCAGAACTCCGGGTTTATCACGGCGATCGCGATGCACAAGACAAGAGCTATGAGAAAATACAGAACCTGCTGCAGGAGGAAATGGTGCGGATCGCCGTTCAGGTCAATGCCCTGCACATTGCTGATGCTCGCCTGAACGGCTATCCCTAGACCCACAAGACCAAGTACGATTATCGACAGGATTGCGGTCGTCCACTTCATCTTGCCGCCCGAGACGCCTTATTTCCCTGAGGCGGGGACTTTGACGGTCGTGCCGGCGGGGATGCTCGATCCCGTGATGTTGTTCAACCGGCGGATATCCATGGGGCTGGCTTTGAACTTGGAAGAGACGCTGTAGATGTCCTCGCCTTCCTTGACCGTGTATTCCACGAAGCCGGCGCCCGTGTTTGCCGGGGTGTCGGCAACTGTGCCACCGGCCGGAGCGGCGGACCCGCCCTTGACGTCGAACAGTGAATCGCCCGACATCGTCTGGTCGATCAGGGAATCAAGCGCGGGGTCGGCCAGAGGATCCACGATTGGCTGCACGAGTGGCTCGGAGCCGGAATCGCCCGAAGGAGCCGGAGGTGTCTTGTCCGGGGTGGAGGCAGCACCGGCCGAGGAGGCGCCCGAAGGCATCGCAGCACCCTTTGCGCCGGGGATGACCAGCTTCTGCCCAGCGCGGATGAGGTTGGGGTTCGTTATGCCGTTGGCTGCCATCAGGTCGGCTACTTTGACCTTGTGTTTTATCGCGATTCCGCCCAGGGTGTCGCCCGATACGACAACGTACTGTCCCTTGCCGGGCACTGCCAAGACGCGACCACCTGCCAAAGGTTTCCCTCCTGAAACGACTTTGAACTTCTGCCCCACCATGATGTGGTCGGGGTTGGCGATGTTGTTGACCCTTACAAACTCAGCCTTTGTCATGCCATGGCTGTTCGCGATCTGGCCCGCAGTGTCGCCAGACTTAACCGTGTAAATGACGTACTTGCCATCAGATGTCGTAACGGCCGTGCCGGCGTTTGACGACGTTTGTGCGACCGGAGCCGGCGGCACGTGGCGCACGTTCGTCCTCTTCAGCCCTTCGTAGGGATCTCTGATATCCGTGCCTTCGGGGATGATCTTCTCCGGATATGTGCCTGCCATGCCAACCTTGTCGGCAGTAGTTACACCAGTGACCCCGACCTGCTGCGTTTTGGCGCCGCCCACCTCGACGACCACTTCCGGCGCAGCGCCTTCAGTCGCGGTTCTGCCGCGCCCGAACGCGGTGCGTTCGGTGCCCGTGTATGGATCATACGTCCGGCACCCCTGGATTAAAATCGCGGCGACGGCGAGTTCGCCAGCCAGTATTGTTCCGCGCAATAAAGATTTGTTCATTTCAGTGCTCCGTTTCAGTCTTGTTTGCCGCGGTGTCACCCGCATTTTTTTTCTGCATCCCAACAAGGCGCGCAAACTCCTCGCCCCGTTGCTTGTAATCGTTGTATTGATCGAAACTCGCGGTTCCCGGCGACAGCAGGATGGTGCCGCCGCCCCGAGCATCGCGGAACGCGGATGATACGGCTTCGGCGAGAGTCACGCAGCGTTTCATCGGCAATGCCGGCGCCCACGCCGCCTCCATCGCATCCATGCATTCCCCAATAAGATACACTTTTTTTACCCCGGATGTCACTAACTCTTTTCCATCAAGGGTGATTTTCTCTTTAAGTCTCCCCCCCGCAATGAGATACACAGGGGGCGAGGCCATACGGACCCCCGCCAGAAGAGCCGCGATGCTAGTCGCTTTCGAGTCGTCCACGCATTTCACGCCGTCCACGATGTCGACAAACTGCATCCTGTGCGGCAGCGGCTCGAACGACTGGAACGCCTGCTCGATCGCCGCAGCGGACAGCCCGGCCGCGTCGAGCACCGCGCACGCCGCCGCAGCGGCGGGTCCCAGGATTTCGTTGCTGAAATAACCGGCGGGCACGTTCGCCCGGAAACCACTCTTCTCGTTCACCACCGCGCCGGCGCACCAGCGCCACTGCGCATCGGCACCACGGCCGAAACTGACTGCGTCGCGTCCGTGCAACTCGCGATGCCGCGCGAACAGACCATGCGGATCGCCCGAAGGGGCGGGCAGAAGTTCGAGGCCGCCAACACCCATGTTTCGGAATATGCCAAGTTTTATGTCGCGGTATTTATCCACATCCCCATGCCGGTCCAAATGGTCATCGGACAGGTTGAGCACAAGCGCGATCTCAGGCTTGAAGCCGCCTCCCAGCGTCTCCAGCTGGAACGAGCTGCATTCAACCACCGCGACATCCGGCTGGTGCTCCATGCCGGCGATCTCGTTGAGGGAGATCCCGTAATTGCCGCATGGCAGCGCCTTCGTGCCGTTCAACGAAAGTGCGTCCGCGATGAACTTGACAACCGAGCTCTTGCCTTTGCTCCCTGTGACCGCGAATATGCGCCCAGTCAGAAAGGCCGCGCCGGTCTCCAGCTCCCCAGTTATCGGGATACCCGCCCGGCGGCACAATTCCGCCTCCGGCGCTGATGTCGGGATGCCCGGGCTAAGATACGCCACTGCGCCGGAGTTGCCGCGTGCCGCGAAAACCTTTGCCGCGGAAACGGCGTCGCCCTCGAAGATCTCTGCACCGGCGGTGCGCAGGCCCTCGGCCGCCGAAACATCGCCT
Source organism: Lentisphaerota bacterium (assembly GCA_022837245.1). Taxonomy (GTDB): domain Bacteria; phylum Verrucomicrobiota; class Kiritimatiellia; order RFP12; family UBA3636; genus JAAZFF01. The sequence continues at coordinate 11,856 of JALHHX010000081.1, read as the reverse complement.
GGACACGAAACGCTGACGCGCACCCCGTGCCTTAGCAGGAGCCTCGCGGCAGATTTGCCGCTAACTCCGGCACCGAATACTATGGCTGAATCCATCGTCAATTGCGCGGGGCCTTGCGCCTGTTTAGACGTGCTTCCCTGGGGTTTTCTGGCTCGATCAAGTGCTCGACCTCGGCCTCCGGCTCGTATTGCTCAGGGAACACAGGGTTCTCTGCAGGGACGCCAACACCGCGCTGGTACAGCCTGTAGCCCTGGCCGTGCGGCAGTATGTCAACCATGTCCGCGCCGCGCCATAAGCCGAAGAAGTCAAGACCCATCACGTTCTCAAGCACGCGACGCATCTTAAGCTCATGCGTTAACTCGAGCTCGGAGTCCTTTTCGCTATTTGAGAACGACACCTGGTCATCGCGCCTCTCAAGAGCCGCCGGACGCCCGGCGCGGGTTCCTTCGTGCGGAGTCGGCATCCAGGGGAACACGCGCACTATGACACGGCACGCTTTCTTGAGCTTGATGCGGATCGCTCCCTCGTTGGGATAACCCACCCTCACCTGCGCCACTTCGTTTTCGCAGTTTACGGGGAAGTTGATCGTGGCGGTTCCGCGCGAATACTCGATGGCGCGCCTCCAAGCCAGGAGCATGGCCTGGGGCGCGACTCCTGAGCCGTATCCCGAGATGCTGTTGTAGCGGGATAAAAGCATGCCGTTCGGGGCCGAGCCTCCGAAGCAGCCGCCCCGCAGCCGTGCCGGCATGTTTTTGTAAGTGCGCATTTCCGTGTCGGCGGGCTTTTTCGCCTCAGGGATGAAGTCGGTGTCCGCAAGCTGGCTCTGCGCGAGGTGGTTGCGCCAGAATCGGTGCACATCGTCCCAATATTCCGGGAAGCCGCAGTCGACGAGCTCAAGCGCGCATTCCATCATGTCCTTTATGCAAAACGCCTCGCAGCGTTCATCGGCGATCAACTGCCATTGCATGTACTCCGGCACCCAGCCGAAAGCGGAGGAATTGCGCCGCACATAGTCGTACAGCCCCTTCGCCTTGGCGATGTAGCGGTCCTGGCCGGCAATCCGCCCCAGCCGCGCGAGGCCGGACGCCGCCCAGATCGCGGAATGGACCTGGCCGGAAAATTCGTTGCGCATTGTGAAGAAATGGCTGATCGTGGTGATGCGGTTGGCAAGTCCCACGGCGAGATCCAAAGCCGCTTCATCCTCCGTCAGCGCATATCGTTTAACAAGCGGGGTTATGAGCACGCAGCAACGCATCTCCCAATCGGAAAACCCGGTGCTTATCTCCGGCGTCAACCCCTTGCCGAGCACGTAAACGTCCACCGGGAAGGAATAGCACGGCTCGTCGTTGTCTACTTCGCCTATCTCCACGGCTCGCGTCTTGCTCTCAACAACCAGCTTGCGCAGACCGGCCACCAGCCCTGCCGAGCGCTTTTCGGCGAGCTTGTTTTTCGGCGATATTTCCAACGCCCTGTTAAGCGCCGAAAGCACGGTCGCCATCTCCGATATCAGGCAGTAGTCCAACTTGCCTGACCACGGACGCCGCACCGGGAAGCGAAGGCCAGAAATCTCGTCCCACCCCTTGTCCAAGAGCTTGCCCAGCAGCGCCTCCTCGACATCCGCACCGCGCTCCGAGCCCGCCATCTCCCGCGCGCACGACAGCCCCTCGTACCACGACGGGACGAGCACCGCGTCGTCAATCCGGTTGTGCTCGGCGAAAGGCGGATTCTTGAACGGCACCACGACTCCGTATGGAAGATGCCCGAACTTGGCGTCTGTCATCCCCGTGAGGTAGTTTATGGAAAGGCTGGCATGATCCAAGGGTTCAAATGGCTTGAACTCCGATGGGCGCCCCTGTGCTATCGTTGTCATTTTTTTTGTAATCCGTATATGTTCAATCCAGAATGCGATCCTGGCTGTTATTCTCCTTCAGGCACGAACCCACTGCTCGGTGTCGCGCCGCATCGGCGGGCAGTGTACCCTCAACTGCGCCAATTGTCGCAAAAAAGAACAAATAACTCAAGAAGAAAAGTAAGGGAATGCGCTTGTCAGCACTGCGCGGCCGGTGATAGAATCGTATACATGGAAAACGACCTGTTCTCATTATCGACCGTCACAACGAGTTGTATTACATCAAAGCCGAGCCGGAGATTTCCGATTTCGAGTTCGACAAACTCCTGGAGGAGCTTATCTCGCTCGAAACAAAGCATCCCGAACTGGCCACACCCGACTCGCCCACGCAACGCGTCGGAGGCCGACCCGTGTCCGAGTTCAAGCCGTTCGAACACGTGATCCGAATGCAGTCGCTGGAAAACACCTACGCGCGCGGAGAGTTGGAGGAGTTCGACAAGATGGCCCGCGGCCTCGTGGAAGCCGATTCTCTGGATTACTTTGTGGAGCCGAAAATCGACGGCCTGGCATTTTCACTGCATTACACGGACGGGTTGCTCGTCGCCGCCGCCACTCGTGGCAACGGCGAAGTCGGCGATGAAATCACCGCGAATGTGCGCACGATCCGCACTATACCGCTGCGCATCCCCACCGACGCGCACTATTTCGAGGCCCGTGGCGAGATATACATGCCCAAGGCGGGCTTTCTCAAACTAACCGAGGCACAGATCGAACGCGGCGATGAACCCTTCAAAAACCCGCGAAACGCTGCCGCCGGGTCCATAAAACTCTTGGATCCCGCCATGACTGCCAAACGCCCCCTCGACGCGTTGCTCTACGGCGCCGGGATTATAGACGGCATTCCCGATCCGCCCACACACGCCGCGCTCACCGAAATGCTGCGCGGGTTCGGACTTCCCGTGCAGCCGCGCACGTGGTTCTGCCACGGCATGGCCGAGGTGATGGACGCAATCGACGAACTCGAGAAAATGCGCCACGATTTCCCTTTCGAAATGGATGGTGCCGTGATAAAGGTGAACAACCGCTCCTTGTACAAAAAACTTGGCAGCACGGCAAAGGCACCGCGCTGGGCACGCGCTTACAAATACGCGCCGGAACAGGCCGAAACAGTGATCGAGGCGATCACGGTGCAGGTCGGGCGCACAGGTGTGCTCACGCCGGTCGCGGAACTGCGCACTGTCCGCCTCGCCGGTTCGGATATCTCACGCGCAACACTCCACAACGAGGACGAGATCCGCCGCAAGGATATCCGAATCGGCGACCACGTGATGATTGAAAAAGCCGGCGAGGTTATACCGGCAGTCATCGCCGTGTTGCCAGGAAAACGCACGGGATCCGAAATCGAGTTCGCCATGCCGTCCGCCTGCCCCGTGTGCGGCGAGCCGACAGTGCGCAATGCGGACGAAGTGGCCATCCGCTGCACGAATTTCCTCTGCCCCGCGCAGCTCGTCGCAAGGGTGCAGCACTTCGCGTCGCGCGACGCACTAGACATAGAAGGCCTGGGTGAGCGCGTCGCCGCCGCGCTTGTCGATCAGAATCTCATTTCAAATCCAATGGACCTCTTCGGCATCCCGGAGATTCTGCTCGCCACACTAAACCTCGAACCTTCCGGGAGCTACGGCGGCATAAACGACAACACGGGCACTTCGCTATTCCAGGGGGAACCCGTGGAATCTGTCTCTGGCAGGGTGCTCGGCGAATCAAATGCCAAGACGATCATGGAAGCGATCAGCCGCGGCAAAAATCTTCCCCTCGGGCGTTGGATATACGCGATAGGCATACCCGGTATCGGCGCAAAGAATGCCCGCGACCTCGCCGGCCTTCACAAAGACTTCGAGGACTTCACCAAGTCAGACATAATTGCCGATGCCAAGCGTCTGTACGACCTGATGGAGGAGGCCGACGCGAACAACCCCAACACGCAGCGAGTGCGCGCTCTTGATATTGCAGCCCGCGTGGAGTGCGCCGACAGGTATGCGCGGCTCTCCGAGGAAATCAAGGCCCTAGGCTCGCGCATGGCCGCAAACGGCACAGCAAAAAGCGTCAAGGGATCCGCTCTAAAATACACGGCGGATGTCAAACCGGAAGCTTGCCGGGCAATCCACAAATTTTTCAATTCGGATTACGGACGCGACTTTTTGGCGCGAATGAGAGAACTGGGTCTAAACCCCGTGGGCGGTGGCCGCAAAAGCGCCAGCGCCCCGACCGGGTCGTTCTTCGATGGCAAAACTGTCGTCATCACAGGTACATTCCACGACGGCCTCGACCGCAACGCGGCGGCGGAACTCATAACGAATGCCGGTGGCAAGGTCGTGGACAGCGTTTCCAAAAACACCGACTATCTGATCGTCGGGGACAACCCCGGCGCAAGCAAGACGAACAAGGCCGCCCAGCTCGGCACAAAGACGATGGACGAAGCCGAAATGCGCCAAAACCTCGCCTTGCCCCCCGCCTCCACGCAGTCCTCACTGCTCTTATAAAAATCATCTTTCACATCCCTGCAAAGGAATCTCACCATGATTAAAGTAGCAATGTGCTGGGACGATGGTCCATCAACCGATATCCGCCTCACCTCGATCTGCCGCAAATACGGCGCGAAGGCCACCTTCAATCTCTGCCCTAAATGGATCAGCGCGAAGACCACCCTCCCCACCTGGCAGTCACAACCCCAAGTTGGCGTCTGGTCTCACAAGGGATTTCAATGCGGCCGCGTAGGCCTCGATCGCCTGCATGAGGTCTACGACGGATTCGAGGTCGCTTCCCACTGCATGTGCCATGAAACGGTTGGAAAGAACATGCCATTGGACCGATTTCTGAAAGGCGCAATCGATGCTCGCAAGTTTCTCGAAGACGAGTTTCAGAAACCCTGCCGTGGCTTCGCTTGGCCATGCGGCCAATACGACGACCACTCTGCCCTCGGGCTCCAGGAAGCCGGGTTCGCCTACGGACGCACAACCGAACAAACCGTCGATCCGCAAAGATACGTGCATCCCCTGATCCTTAAAAGCAACGGGCACTTCCAAGACGGTAACTTCTGGGAGAAGTTCGAGGCGGCCAAAGCAAACGGCAGCAAGTTCTTCTACTTCTGGGGCCATAGCTACGAGATGGTGGACTGCGAAGGTCTCTGGAACCAACTTGAAGAGAAAATACGCCTGTTCTCCGAAGATCCCGACGTCTCATGGGCAAACGTCATCGACATCGTTTCCTAGCTTCAGAATTAGAATGAGTTCTGTCGTCACCGCCAGGTTAAGCAGCTACATGACGTCAGATTAAAGCGCGCCTGGACTCGCATTGTGGCGGAGTCCCCACCCTGCCACAATATTATTGTAATCTCGCATGGGAAACACCAGATTACATAAACCCGTGTTCCCGAACAACGGGTTTGCGGCGGCAGAGGCCTGCCGCCCACCACTGCTGCGGCCAAAGGCGCCGTGGAGCCACCCGCCGCGGAGCTGCCGCGTGGTGGAGTCCCCACCCGGCCACGCGGGATTATTGTAATCTTGCATGGGAAACACCAGATTACATAAACCCGTGTTCCCGAACACGGGATTGCGGCGGCAGAGGCCTGCCGCCCTCCACTGCCGCGGCCAAAGGCGCCGTGGGGCCACTAGCCGCGGAGCTGCCGCGTGGCAGAGTCCCCACCCTGCCACGCGGGATTATTGTAATCTCGCATGGGAAACACCAGATTACATAAACCCGTGTTCCCGAACACGGGATTGCGGCGGCAGAGGCCTGCCGCCCTCCACTGCCGCGGCCAAAGGCGCTGCAGGGCCACGCGCCGCGGAGCTGCCGCGTGGCAGAGTCCCCACCCTGCCACGCGGGATTATTGTAATCTTGCATGGGAAACACCAGATTACATAATCCCGTGTTCCCGAACACGGGATTGCGGCGGCAGAGGCTTGCCGCCCTCCACTGCCGCGGCCAAAGACGCCGTGGGGCCACTAGCCGCGGAGCTGCCGCGTGGCAGAGTCCCCACCCGGCCGCAATATTATTGTAATCTTGCATGTGAAACACCAGATTACATAAACCCACACGGAGGCAAAGGAACAGGAACTTTTAATTCGCGTGCGAGATCAGCGAGGCGGCACGGTGCGCGACTGGGATGGCAGGATCGACGATGGTGACTGACGGGCCGGCGATCTCTGCAATCAGCTCTTTCAAGAACGAGTAGTGGGTGCAGCCCAGCACAATATGGTCGGCGCCTTTCGCGACGAGCGGCTCGACGACCTTTGAGACGACGGCTCTGGCGCGATCTGTGTTCTGCTCTCCGTTTTCAACGAGTTCGACAAACCCCTCGCCGACCGCAGGTATGATTTTGGCATTGGCGGCGAAACGGGCGGAAGTCTCGCGGAATAGCCGGCCCTGGAGCGTGTTGGCGGTCGCTATTATTCCAATGACTCGGCTTTTGGAATGCAGGGCGGCGGGTTTCACGGCGGGCTCCATTCCGACGAAAGGCACGTCGTATGTGGCGCGGAGCGAATCTATAGCAACTGCGGTGGCAGTGTTGCACGCTACCACGATCAGCTTGCAGCCTTTTTCGAGCAGCTTGCGGGTCAGGGTATGAGCGCGTTCCAGGACAATCTCATGATCCTTGTCTCCATAAGGGCAAAAGTCCCAGTCGGCTATATAGAAAACATCTGCATTCGGGCGGAGCTTTAGAAACTCGCGTGCGACTGACATTCCACCAATGCCGGAATCGAAAAAGCCAACCTTATCGTGTTCCGCCGTTAGATTGTTCATTTTAGCGAGACCTAAGCCTGAAAACCCTCGTGTCCTTCTACTTCTTCTTTACGTCCTGCAGGGCGCGCTCGAGTTCCTTGAAGTCCTTGATGTCGCCGGGGCCGAAACCTTCCGTGTCTGATGAGAGTTTCGACATGATCTCGCGGCTCTTGGCGATTTCACCCTTCTTGAAATAGACTTGCGCCATGTGCAGGTGCACTCGCATATCGTTCTCGTTGAGCCGCAGTGCGGTTGCGAACGCCTCCTCGGCCTCGCCGATCTTTCCTTGCGCCATGAGCACCGAACCGAGCGTGTCCCAGGCGGCGTAGAGCTGTTTGTCGATTGTGAACGATTTTCGTATAAGCGCCTCAGCCTCGTCGATCTTGCCAAGTTTGAGTTTGGTGACGGCCAGATCATTGAGAACCAGTATCGAGTTTGGATCGCGGGCGAGGCTGCGTTCGAGGAACGCCTCGGCGGAATCGTCGTCGCCTTCCGATATCGCAATGGAACCCATGATATAGTTTGCGAAGGCGTTTTCGGAATCGCGGTGCAGTATGGCTTTCGCGTCCGCGGCGGCGGCAGGCTGGTCGGGGATGGCGAAATCAAGCCGTAGTATATACTCGAGCAGTGGCACCACGTTTGATGTGGGCGATAGTTTTAGTGCGCTTCTGAAATTCTCGCGCGCCGCAGTATATTCCAGGAAGAGTGTGTTGACATGGCCTTTGAGGAAGAGCACCTGGTAGTTTTCCTTTCCCATGGTAATCTCCTCGAGTTTGTCGATGGCCTTTCTCATCCCAGCCTCGGCGGCAGTTGCTTCCTCTTTCGTCTTGGCGTTGGAATATATGTGCGAATACACGAGACAGAGAAGCGTCTGAGCCTCTGAATTCTGCGAATCAAGCTCGGCCAGCTGGTGTGCGATTATGCGCGCGCGGTCGATCTCGCCCTGCATCATCTCCAGGGCGGCTGTTTCGTACAAGATTTTAACCTCGGGCACGCCGGCTTCGCGCGCGGACGTGAGGTATTCCTGCGCCTGCTTTGAATCGCCCTTCATAACGCATATTCGCGCCAGACCGAGCAGCGCCCGATGGTCGGCCGGGTCTTCGGCGAGGATTTCCTTGTAGACGCGCTCGCCCGCTTCTAGATCGTTGTCCTGCATGTGGACCTCGGCGATGACGGAGCGGAGGGCGCCGCGGTTTTCCGGGCGGACGTTCTCCATTGCGCGCGAGAGCGAATTGAGCGCGAGGTTCTGCATTCCCGACATCGCCCACGTCCAGCCGAGCTGCGCGAAAGCGTCGGGCGAGCTGACATAGCCATAGACGCTCGAAAGCGACCATATCTGCAGCGGAGACTCGAGGTTCTCCTGAAACTTCTCAAGTTCATCCATAACGGAGTCCTTAAGCTCGGGATGCATTCCGCGCTGGATTATGGAGGCGTAGTTCAGAAGCGCGCTCACGTTCTTCGGGTCGAATTTGTGAACGCGTTGATAGACGTCGAAGGCCTCTTCAAGATTTCCACTCGTCTCGAGCAGGTACGCGAGGTTGTTGCCGACGAAGCTGATCTGGCCTTTCACAGTCTGCTTGTACCAGGCGTCGCGGCGTGCCGAGGTATCAAGCGTCGCCACATCCTCGACGTCGGGCAGTTCCCCAAGCGAGGGGGTCAGCCTGTCGATGATCGCGAAGTGCTCGGCTTTCAGGTCGCGCTTGAGCACCTCCTCCATCGTCGCGTTGTCCGCGCCGTGGAAGGCCAGTCCGTGCGGATAGACCTGGTAGCCGCCCAAGCCCCAGAGGTCCGGGAAGAGGCAGAGCGCCAATTCCGAAGTCACCTCCGGCGTGTGGGCGATCATATCCTGAATCAGCGGGAACAGACCGATTTCGGCGGCGTTGCGCAGACGGACATTGTCGAACTTTTCCTTCGTGGCCTCCATGTAGATGCGGTTGTTCCCTCTCCCCAGATTGAGCGTGTTGACGTCCATCCCGCGCTCCTTGGCGCGTAAAAGGATAACATCATCGAAAACGCCGTTGGTGACGATCCACCGGCGTCCGTCGAGGTTGTCGAACAGCGTGTCGACGTATTCCCACACGAAGCCCATGCGTTTGTGGTTAGCCTCTGAGTAGTTGTTGAAGAGAGCGAAGGCCATGATTACTGCAGCGCACGCGAGGGACGCCGAGCGGATGACCGCCGGCATGCGTCCAGGGCTAGGCGCCGCCGATCTTTCATCTGGAAACAGGCTGAACGAAAGCGAATACAGGTAGGCAACGATGTATCCGAAAGTGAGCGCGGTCATGGCATATGGCACGATATGCATCTGGCTCACGTTGAAAAACTGCCATGGCGAAACTGGTGTCTCAAGCAGAACAGCCAAAGTCACGCCCGTCACGACCACGTTTAGCGCGTAATAGCTCCAGTCGCGCTCTCCGTTGATAGACCTAGAGCCGGTTAGCAGAATCGCCAAAAAGGGTGCGACGCATGTGCCGAGAGGTATCATCCAGCCTTTTCCGCCTCCGCCCAGGAGGTTCGCCAACAGTGCCTGCAGCAACTTCTTCACAATATCTAAATAGCTTACGTTGCGCAGGAGGATGTAGCCCTCCGATCCATGGAAGTCGGCCGCGTTGTAAAACAGCAGCAACCCGCCGGCAAACATCAGCAGCAGGGAGATCATCCCCGATCTCACAGTCAACCTGTCGCCAGTCCACATAAGGAAAATCGCGTATATCAAGCACAGCGGCGCCAACGCCATGAAACTCGAGGTCTGCGTCATGCCCGCGGCGTAGAAAAAGAAGAAAACATAGACGTACGGGGTCTTGTTCGTCTCGGCGAAACGCAGAAGCATGAAAACGGCGAACAGAAGCCACAGAAGGTAAAACGATTCCACGAACGTCTGCGCCGCGGCCATCCAGAACGGCGCGGAGAAAGCAAGCGACAGCCCCGCCACAATGCCGCCGCCTATGCACATGATGTTGCGGTGGTTCCTGGAACCGCCACGCACTCGCTGGTAGCGGCCCTCGTCTATCATCACGTTGAGCAGCGAGGACGAAACCATCACCATCATGCCGACCGCCAGCGCGCTGATGACAGCGCATGCGATGTTGACAGCCTGCACGAACGAGGATCCGCCGGCCCATATCACGAACCCGATAAGTTTGCGCCACACAACATGGCGCATGATGATGTTCTCCTTCACGCCGGAAATGGAGGCCAGCAGATCGGCCGGCTGCCACGGCAACGCGCCAGGCGCCACCATGGCGATGTACACTGTCAAAACACCCAGCATAACGGCCAGCGCGGAAGTCCATTGCGCTTTGCGCAGCCGACGCGTGCCCTCGAAAATATCACTTTCGTCAAGATCCCTTCCCGGATCCTGCGTTTTTCTGGCGCTCATCCCTGATTGCTCCTTAAATGGTCGGATTCCATGTTATCTGCCAATGGCTTTATTTGAAGTCGATTATACCAGACCTGTGTTTCAAAAGCAAACATTAGAAACCGCGACATTGTGTCGCACGCCTGTCCCGCATTGTCCCAGGCCAGTTCCGTTAAAAGCCTTGTTTACCCTCTGTTTTGCGTTTGGCACGTGCACTGCTAATAACCAAAGCGTCTCCCATAAGAGAGATGAAAGGAAAAACAAAATGAACAACGATACATTCTACAACATCAGCCCATGGAGCATCTTCAATGAGATGCTATACGCCGACCGGCCGTTCAACAGTATGTTCCGGACTTTGGCGCACCTCGCCGAAGGCCGCTTCCCGCCGGTGAACAGCTATGTCGGAGACAACGCCGTCGTTCTCGATTTCGAAATGCCGGGCAGATCGCCCGCAGACATAGATGTCAACATCGAACCGCAGGCAGTGACCATAGAAGACACCTCTAAGAAAACAGCCAGCGGATCGGAACAGCGCGGCAAACGCAGAATTGAGCTGCCTTTCTCAATCGACACCGAGAAGACGAAGGCAACTTTCAAAAACGGAATCCTCCGCATTGAAATGCCCAAATCCGAATCCGAGGCGCCTAGGAGAATCACCATCGGCACGGCTGATTAACATGTGCCAGACACAGAGCAATGAAAATATTTAAGGAAGGAGTTTAAAATGAGCAAAGAAACAAAAAAACTCGACAGGAAGGACACCACGCCACGCCGGACAGTGACGCCTTCCGTCTACGTCAGCGAAACCAAGGATGGCTACGAGATCACGTTCGAATTGCCCGGTGTGGGCAAGGATGGCATCAGCCTGGACGTTGAAAACCGCACGCTGGTTCTCAGCACGAGCACGAAGTTCACCGAGCCGGAAGGTTGCGACTGCACGCTCCGGGAGTTCGCGATCCGCGATTACGCGGTTTCGCTGGACATGCCGGAACATGCCGATCCAAACACTGTCAAGGCTTCTGTTGCAAACGGAGTGCTCACGGTGGCCCTCTCAAAGCGAGCTGAATTAAAACCGCGCAAAATCGAAATCGACTGATTCGATGGGTTAGGAGCTACCGGCTAAGTCTAGACTGAAAACGGTTTTAGACTGGTTGCAAGCCCGCAGGCATACACTGCTTGCGGGCTTTCATCCGCAAAGGTACAGCAATGGCGAATCTGCGATAATCTGCGCCATCAGCGGATAACTTTTACGCAGCAAAAGCACATCGAAAACGGATTAAGATTAAGAGTAAGATTAGGATCAAGAGTAAGATTAGGATCAAAAGTAAGATTAAGAATTGGTGGAGCAACTAAGGCCTACACCCTATACCCTAGCACCTGCTAACTTCTTCTCAAGCCCTGTAGCACAGATTCGAAATCCTCTGGTGGCGGGACCTCGAACTTCATCACCTCGCCCGTTGCCGGATGAGGCAGCGCAAGCCGCCACGCATGGAGCATCTGACGAGTCGGGACTACCGGCATTAGCAGGTCGTCGCGTCTGCGACCATAAACTAGATCCCCCGCCACCGGGCAGCCGATGTGCCGCATATGCACGCGTATCTGATGCGTGCGCCCCGTTTCTATTTTAACAAACACCAGCGCCTCGTGGGCGAACGCCTCCGCCACCGCGTATCTGGTCACCGCATCCTTGCCGTTGCTTTTCAGCACGGCCATCTTCTGGCGGCTGACGGTATGACGCCCGATCAGAGACTCGATCCGCCCTTCGCGTGGCGATGGCGTCCCGTGCACTATCGTCTGGTAGGTCTTCTTAACGAGCCCGCCCCGGAAGGAGGCTATCAGAGAATCCACAGCCGCTTGGGTTTTGGCG
>JALHHX010000318.1 GCA_022837245.1 Lentisphaerota bacterium | reverse complement strand
AGCAGGACTTGTCCGGCCATGTGTTCGATTGCCATCCCTGCGCCCCGGCGCGGGCCAACCAGACGAATAACAAAGCCTCCGCCCCCGCCGGCCTTGCCAAGCAAAAAGTGCTCGTCGCCGCGGCCCGCCAGCAGTTCGTGGACGACTTCTCCCAGGGCATCAAGGGCGCCGGCCTGATCGCGGCATGCATCACCCCGGCCCTGCTGGGCCCCGTCAATGCGTTTGAAAAAGTCATGCCCGAACTGTTTGAGGTCGGGACGGTGGCCCTGGTGGACCTGGGCTTCAAGAATTCCTCCATCTGCCTCCTGCGGGACGGGGAGCTGCTGCTCAGCCGCGTCGTGGCCATCGGCGGGGATCGCATGACCGCCGACCTGGCCGAAAACCTCGGGATCAGCTACGCCGAGGCCGAGGGCATCAAGATCGGCATGCCCCAGGAAGTCCAAACCCAACTCGAAGCCCTCCTGCTGCCCCTGGGCCGCGAACTGCGCGCCTCCATTGATTTCTTTGAACACCAGCAGGACCAGGCCGTCAGCCTGGCCTTTGTCACCGGCGGGCCCGCCCAGTCCGAATTCATCATGGAGACGTTGCAACGCGAAATCATGATCGACTGCAAGCTGATCAAACCAACCTCTTTTCTGCAACTGGAGCTGCCGCCGCAACAAGCCGTTGAAATCGAGCAGGTCGCGCCCCAGCTTACCGTCGCGCTGGGCGCCGCCCTGGCGGCTCTCTAACCCCGACTGGATTTATGATTCGCCTTAATCTTCTTGCCGAAGCCCAGGCCGCCGAAGAACTGCGACGCCGCGACCCCGTCAAGCGCGCCATCTGGCTGGCGGTCCTGATCGTGGCGCTCATGCTGGCCTGGAGCAGCTCCCTGCAGCTTAAGTCCATCCTTGGCCACAGCGAAATCAGCCGCCTCGAAGCCGACATCAAATCCCACACCAGCCAATACGAGCTCGTCCTCGCCAACCAAAAGCAGATCGCGGACATCAAGCAGAAAATCACCGGACTGCAGCAGTTGACCAACAATCGCCTCCTCAACGGCACGCTGCTCAACGCCCTCCAGCAGACCACTTTTGATGAAGTCCAGTTGCTCCGCCTGCGCGTCGAACAGCTTTACACGACCGTCGCCGGCACCAAGGCCCGCACCAACGAAAGCGGCACCCTTATCCCGGGCAAGCCGGCCACCGCCACCGAAACCATCCGGCTCACGCTCGAAGGCGGCGATTCCAGCGACAACCCCGGCGACGGGCTGAACAAGTACCGGGAAGCGCTGGCCAACGCCCCTTACTTCAAACAAAATCTGGTCCCCACCAACGGCATCACGCTCAAAAGCCTGACGCCCCCTGAGATTTCCGCGCTCACCGGCAAACGGAGCGTGATCTTCTCGCTGGAATGCCATTACCCCGAGGTAACGCGATGAACTTCAGCAAACTCCCCAAGGAAAAACGCAACCAGTTGGTCCTGGTCGTCCTGCTCACCCTGATGGCCGTCATCGGCCTCTACTACACGCTGATC
>JALHHX010000317.1 GCA_022837245.1 Lentisphaerota bacterium | reverse complement strand
TTGAAACAGCACCAGCCGCCAAAGCCTTCTCATAGGACGCTGCAACATCATCTGAGACAAACGCCAATTCAACGCCTAAAGGGGCTTCGGTGGGATCAGTTTTTTGATAATTGCCACCAAAATTCATTTCTCCGAGGGAATGCGAGGCAAACGCAAGCGAAGTCTCGCCTGTATCCAATTCTCCGTATTGACCGGATTCATGAAGAAAGCGCGTTTCAAAACCAAACGCTTCTTTATAAAAATCCAAGGATTCGGGAACTGACGAAACATAAATAATTGTATAACCAAACTTCATTGTATAATTCCTTTTATTTTCTTTGAGTTAGGCACAGGAAGTTCTTTCGGTTCTGTTTGAGGCCTTTTTCATTCAAACCAGCCTCCTTTTGAGCGGAGCGAGCAGCCAGTCCACGCTCTCCTGTTCTTCGAGTTGCCAAAGACGCGCAATGATCTCGTCTCGCTCGGCCTTATTTGCGGCAAAAAAGAAGTATTCGGAGAGTTTCTCCTCGATTGCCTTGTCCGACAAAGGATCGTTGGGATCGCCCTTGGGATAATCCCGCTCGCCCACGAGCGTCGAGCCATCCGCCAAGGAGGCCACGATGACACACTTTGATTTAGCGGGGTATGCCTCAGTGATTTCAGGCTCCTCGACGACACGGACCTTTGCCATGAGCCGGTTGAGGGCGCCGTCCGAGGCCCAGGGCTCGTCGAAGTCTTCGTACTTAACGGATTTCAGAAGAGCCGTGGCGACACAATAGGGAATCGAGTGCGTTCGCCCCGCCCGGCTCGTCGGGTGATACGCGCCCGGGATCGCGCCGTTCCGGAAGGCGACTTCGTGCGTTTTGACCAAAACCGATTGAATGGCGGCCTTGTCTATTATTCTCCCGGAGAGATCCAGAGCGACATCGATGGGTGTCTGACAGAAGACCAGGGCGGGCCAGCGCTTGAAGATGATCCGCTCAAGCTCCGGCGGCGGATCGAAAATCGCGCCGGCGTGGGGAAAAAACTGGCTGACGCCCGCTGGTCCCTCATAGATGTCCGGCGGAGCTTGAAAACCTGCCAGGGCCAGCTTAACAGCTTCGATCCCCCGGAGTGCGCAGGAGGCGTACGTGCAATGCTTCCAGTCGGTCATTTGTCCGACCGCGGCCTGGTTGATGTTCAGGCCGAACATGCCCGCGATCCGCTGGACTTGGATGAGTTGCTCCAGGGAAAAACCCAACGCGCATCCGACCGTCAGGGCGGTGTAAAACGTTGCGGTCGCGTCGTGATCGTACTTTGCAGGCTCCGGATGGTAATGCGTCGCATAGGCCGCAGAAAGGTAAAACGCGGTGTGGATCGTCGAGAGCAACTCCTTCCCGTTCATCTTCCTCCAATCGGCGAGGGTCAGGACGAGCGCGACGTTATCCGAAGGGTGCGCCCCCCCCATGCCGTTGGGGGAAAGGTAGGTGTTGAGCAGGTCGCTTCGCCGGGCAAGGATCGCATTCATGAAAAACACATCCAGGAAGCCTCCCCGCCGGT
>JALHHX010000316.1 GCA_022837245.1 Lentisphaerota bacterium | reverse complement strand
CGCTCGAATCCCATCGGCACCCGCGGTCCCGCGCTCAGCCTCGACAGGGGCAAATCATGGTCATGGCTGGGCACCAATGCCGTGGCAAAGCAGACCTTTACTTGCGCCCTTCCCCGCAAGGCGCGCGAGGCGCGGTTTTGTTTTGCTATTCCATATCTGGAGCACAATCTCAAGGACTTCCTGAAACGCCATCGGCGCCACCCCAATCTAAAGGCGGAAACTCTCTGCCAGACCTCCGGGGGACGCCGGGTGGAACTGCTGCGGCTGGGACGGTTGGATGGGAAGGCCGGACACTGCGTCGTCCTGGCGTGCCGCCATCATGCCTGCGAAATGATTGCCAGCTACAGCCTGGAGGGTCTCATGGAAGCGGTGCTTGACGCTGCGGATGTTCGGTGGTTGCGCGAGCAGGTGGAGTTCTTTGTGGTGCCGTTCATGGACAAGGATGGAGTTGAAGCGGGCGACCAGGGCAAGAATCGCCGTCCCTACGACCACAACCGCGATTACCAGGGCGAGAGCCTTTACGCTTCCGTGCGGGCGATGCGGGAGCTGATCACCGGCCGGCTCGGCGCGCGAAACATCGCGCTGGCATTGGATATGCACTGCCCGCATATTCGCGGCGCGCATAACGAGCATATTTACTTCGTGGGCGGGCCGGCGGAGGATAACTGGGCGCGGGTGGGCGAGTTGGCCCGGGTGCTGGAGGCGGTGCAGCGCGGGCCGCTTCACTATCGCGCGGCGGACAACCTTCCGTATGGCCAGGCCTGGAACACGCTGGCAGGCCCGGCGCGCACCTTCGGGCGCTGGATGGCCGATCAACCAAACGTCCGCATTGGCACCACGATCGAGATTCCCTACGCGAATGTCGGAGAGACAACGGTCACGGCTGAAAATGCGCGCGCCTTTGGGCATGATCTGGCCCGGGCGTTGGCGCGGTATCTTCCATCACGGATTGCTGATTGAGGCGCCGCGTCCCGGCACGTATATTTGTTGGGAGCTTATGGGATTTTGCGAAGGCCAAATCATGCCTGGCCGGGAGCTTGGCATTTCCCGGCCCGTCCGGGTGAGCCCGGTGTCCCGGGCCTGTTGGGTGGCGGCTTGCGGCTTGGTGGCGCTTGGCGGCTTGCTGGCATCCTGCGGCAGTAAAACCGAGCTGCCCTTGGAGGCGCCTCCCGCACAAACCAACGCGGCGGAGGCGGTGGCGGTATCGCCGGAACTCGCGAAGCTGACGGGCAAATGGGAGCGTTCGGACGACGGCTACAGGCTGGAGATAAAAGGCATTGACGCCAGCGGCAAGGTGGAAGCCGCCTACTACAACCCTAACCCGATCCGGGTGTCGCGCGCCGCGGCCTGGCGCGAGCAGGGAATCAGCCGGATCGTCGTTGAGTTGAATGATACGGGCTATCCCGGTTGCCTATACACGCTGGAGTTCAACGCGCAGACGGACCAGTTGGTCGGGCAATATTTCCAAGCCGCGCAGCAGGCGACCTACGAGATTGTATTTTTCCGGATCGAATGATTCC
>JALHHX010000080.1 GCA_022837245.1 Lentisphaerota bacterium | reverse complement strand
CCCCACGCGGAATGCTCATGTGAAAAGGGCAGCCCGCGTGGGGTGGAATGTGCTCGCGCACCGCCTATGAACTTCCCGAGAACTCGCCACTCTCAAGTAGGTTTCCCCCCGTGTTGTTTTGTGTGAGAACTTCCGGAGTATACCATGCGTTGTCGAAGTAAGTCCAGTCCAGCAAAAACTTCGGTTGACGCGGAAGGGCGGAATATAGTAACATCACGGCCGTTTTTAAAAAGGCGGTCAAATATCCAGAGGTTAAAGAAATGAATGTAGAACTACTTGAGCAGGCAAAAATGCGCGTTCCCGGCATCCCGGTGCTAGTGAACATGGTTTCGATGCGCTTCAAGCAGCTTAACGAGGGGATGCGTCCGCTCGTGAAACCCCTATCGCACGACGAAGATCGCCTGGACATCGTGCTGCGCGAGATTGCGGAAGGCAAGCTGCTGGCCCAGTACGACTTCGATAAGTTCGGCGAAAAGGGCATATAGAGGCCGCCGTGGCGAAAATGACCGCGTCGTCCACGCCGGGAGGGCGCCAGTATTTGGCGCGCAACCGCAAAGCCCTCCACGACTACACGGTTCTGGAAAAAATCGAGGCCGGGCTGGAGCTGCGCGGGACGGAGGTCAAGGTGATCCGCATGGGCCATGCGGGGCTGGGCGGCTCGTATGCGCAGATCGACAAACGCACCAACGAGGCGTATCTCCACAACGTCACTATCCCGCCGTACGATTTCGGCAACCGATTCAACCACGATTCTCAACGCTCGCGCAAATTACTGTTGCACCGCAGGGAGATACTGCGGCTGCGAGAGTTCGTGGAACAAAAAGGCAACACTCTCGTGCCGCTCGCCCTCTACCTTGTCAAGGGACGCGTGAAGGTGGAGCTTGGCGTATGCAAAGGCAAGGCGCAGGCCGACAAACGCGAGGCGCTCCGCAGACGCGATGCGGAGCGAGACGCCGACCGGGAGATGTCCCGCCATTTCAGAGGGTGATCCTATGAAGATCGTCAAAACATCTGAAGGTCTAGCGGAAGATGTCCCTTCCATCGCGTTCGCCGCCGGCTTTTTCGACGGCGTGCATCTAGGCCACCGCGGCATCCTTTCCGCCACGCTCGACCGCGCACGGGCAATTGGCGGGGAGGCATGGGCTTTGACTTTCGAACCTCATCCTCTCGCTATAATCGCCCCGGAGCGTAGACCAAAGCTGCTTACCTCACTTGACCTGCGCCTCGAGCTCCTCTCCGCCGCCGGCCTCGACGGCTGCATGCTGCTCCCGTTCACGACGGAGACTGCAGCCCTCACGCCAGCGCAATTTGTGCAAAAGCTGCTGGGCGGCTGGATGGAGCGGGGAAGAACGTGCACAGTCGCCTCGGGCGACAACTGGCGCTTCGGCGGCAATCGAGCCGGGAAGCTCGCCGATATAGAGACGCTCAGCGGCGGAGATATTTCCGTCGTGGAGGTTCCGATTGTGATGTACGGCGGGTCTCGCGTTTCAAGCTCGCGTATACGAGAGGCGATATGCGCCGGAAAGCTCCAGGACGCCGCTGCCATGCTGGGACGCCCGCATATGATACGTGAGCGCACCGCTATTGGAACTGGAGAAGGGGCTAAACTCGGCTTTGCCACGGCTAACATAACGCCGCGCGCCGAGGTCATGCCGCCAGTGGGCGGCGTATATGAGGTGGCAGTGTCCAGACTGTCCCACAAAGAAGACGGCTGGATGAAGGGCGTGGCGAACTACGGCTTCAGACCCACTTTCCCAAAAGCCCGTCCGGATGTTGCCCTTCTCGAAGTCCATATCCTGGATTTTCGCGGTGATTTGCATGGCGAGGCTCTCGACGTGGTCTTCATTCGCAAACTGCGCGACGAAGTCAAATTCAAAAAGCCCGGCGAGCTGATACGCCAGATGAAGGCCGATGTGCAAGCCGTGAGAGAAGGTGTTGGGTTTTTAGGCCATAGCAAAAGCTAAAACCCAGCACCTAATACCGGTACATTTCGTTCTTGAATGGGCCGTCTTTGGGGACGCCGATGTAGTCCGCTTGTTTGTCCGTAAGCGAGGTCAGCTTGGCGCCGAGCTGGCCAAGATGCAGCCGGGCAACTTCTTCGTCGAGCTTCTTTTCGATCAAGTAAACGCCAGGCTTTTTCCCACCCTTCCACAAATCCATCTGCGCTAGAACCTGGTTCGTGAAAGAGCACGACATAACGAAGCTCGGATGGCCGGTGGCACAGCCGAGGTTGACGAGGCGCCCCTCCGCGAGCAGGTATATGCAGTGTCCATCGGGGAATATGTACTTATCGAGTTGGGGCTTTATGTTTACGTGCTTTATGCCTGGCCAGGCGTTGAGCTTGGCGACTTGGATTTCGTCATCAAAATGGCCGATGTTGCAGACTATTGACTGATCGCGCATTTTCGACATGTGCTCGGCAGTGATAATGTCGCAGTTGCCGGTCGTGGTCACGTATATGTTGGCGTGTGGCAGTGCGTCCTCCACGGTTGTGACTTTGTACCCCGCCATGCATGCCTGAAGGGCGCATATCGGGTCGATTTCGGAAACCCACACCTGCGCGCGGTGGCTCGCGAGGATCTCCGCGCAGCCCTTGCCTACGTCTCCGTAACCGCACACGAACGCGATCTTGCCAGCGACCATGACATCCGTCGCGCGTTTGATGCCGTCGACCAGCGATTCACGGCAGCCGTAAATGTTGTCGAACTTTGATTTAGTGACGGAGTCGTTGACGTTTATGGCGGGGATCATGAGCTCGCCCCTCTCTGCCATTTTGCACAGCCGGCGCACGCCCGTGGTGGTCTCCTCCGAGACGCCTTTGAGCCCCTTGATCAGTTTTGTGAAAAATCCTGGATGCTCCTTGATGCGCTCGCGGATTACATCGTGTAGTATTCCCTGTTCCTCGCTTTCAACAGGCCCTTCGAGTAGTGAAGGGTTTTTCTCCGCCCGTGCGCCGAGGTGCACGATTAGGGTGGCGTCGCCGCCGTCGTCGACTATCAGGTCGGGGCCGTCGGTGCCTGGCCATGTTAGCGCAGCCAGCGTGCAGTCCCAGTATTCCCGCAGCGATTCTCCCTTCCATGCGAACACCGGCGTGCCACCGGCGGCGATCGCGGCGGCGGCGTGGTCCTGCGTGGAGAAGATATTGCACGAGGCCCAACGGACATCGGCACCGAGCTCCTCGAGCGTTTCGATGAGCACTGCAGTCTGAATAGTCATGTGCAGGCTGCCCGTGATCCGCGCGCCTTTCAGCGGCTTTCCGGGGCCGTATTTGCGGCGCGTGGCCATAAGCCCAGGCATTTCCTTCTCGGCCATATCTATTTCGGCGCGGCCCCAGCCGGCCTGCGTGATATCTTTGATTTTGTAGTCCATTGCGTCTCCCTTTTAAATATTCGTCAGGGGTGTTCAACCCCGTTTGGAATCGACGGGATCAAGCACCCATCGTTTATTGTACCAGAACCACTGCTCCGGCGTTTCGTGGATTGCAGCGTCGATGATCCCGATTGTCTTTTTCGTGATGCGGCGCAGTTCGTCGCTTTTGCCCTCTTTGCCTCCGGTGTGATCGGGCCAGACAGGGTCGTGGAAAGTGATTTTGAAGCGGGTCCATCCTATGCGCCGCATTACGAGCGGCACGACCGGCACTTCCGCCGCGTATGCGAACCACGCCATGCCCCGCGCCAGATTGGCCTCGCCGCCCAGGAACGGCACAAGCAGGTCCGGGGTGAACGAGCGCGTGTCCGGCAATATAGCAAAGACCTGTCCGTTTTTGATGCGCTCAAGGATCTGCCGAAGCGTCCCTCCACCGCGCTCGATAATGTCCATGCCGTGTCCGGAGCGCCATTTGTTCATGAGACCGTTCATGAGTTCGTTGCGCTGCTTGGCGGCAACGCTGAAAATGGGCAGGCCCGAGATGGCGCAGGCCGAGCCGGCCAGATCCCAGTTGCCCATGTGTGGCAGGGCGAGCACAACGCCGCGTCCGCCGGCTTTCTTAATGCAATTTTCCAGATGCTTAATGCACTCGTTGAGTTCCGGCAGCATGACGCGCAGGTCGTCGAGCGTGAAATCGCTTATGCGCATCATCTCTACGGCGCTGAACAGCGTGTTGCGGAAGGAAATCCAGCAGACACCCCTGGCCTCTCTATCCGTCAGCGAATCGCCGAATACGAGTTTGACGCGGCGCAGCGCCTCGCGCCGCCTGCCAACCGAAAGCGCGTAAACGACGCGCCCTATGACGAGTGCGAATGCGAGTGCGCAACGGTAAGGGAACAGGTTCAGGAACCAGCCTAGCGCGCGTACAAGCCGGTATTCGAGACGGTGCTTGAACTTCGGAGTTCCGCTCATCAGTCGTTCGATCCGGCCACTTCGGCCACGGTTTTGACGATGCTGGGCTTGGGCGCCGTTTTGCCCTTGGGTTTCGCCGCCGCACCGGCCTTGGGCGCGGTTTTGCGCGGTTTCGCCGCCGTCCCGGCCTTGGAAGATGCCTTCACTTTCGGTTTTGCCTTCGGAGCCGATTTGTCGGATTTTGCCTGTTTGAGCTTTTCCTCAACGACTTCTTGTTTTTCGACCCATAGCGACTCCAGGTTGTAGTAGATGCGGGCATCGGGCAGGAAGAGGTGGATCATGATGTCGAACATATCTACGATTATCCACGCGCTCTCCGAATCGCCCGAGACACGCGGGGTTGCGATTCCCGTGTTCTTCAATCCCTTCTGGAGCGCGCCGGCAAGGGCCTTCAAGTGCGGTTCGGATGTGCCCGTCGCGATGATGAGCACATCGGCGAGCGAGGATCTTCCCGCAACGTCGATGACCACAACATCCTCAGCCTTCCTGTCTTCGAGGATCTTTAATATTTCCTTAGTAAAATCTTTTGTTTTGATTTTGTTTTGCCTTTCCTTTACCACTTGTCTTGCTTTTCGGTTGTATCTCCGATTTTCATGCGCCGGGTTTTCAGAATTTAAAATACTGGGCTGCGTTCGTGTGGCATATCCCGGAGACCACGCCTCCGACGAGCCCGAAGTCGCGCGGGAGCCGGCCGAGTTCCATATCCTCGCCAAGGATGCTGCACAGAATGCGCCGAAAATACTCGTGGCGCGTGTAGCTCAGGAACGAGCGGCTGTCCGTGAGCATACCCACGAACGTGCTTAATAGCCCCATCTGCGAGACGGCCTCAATCTGGCGCTTGATGCCGTCGATCTGGTCGTTGAACCACCATCCGCTGCCGAGCTGCATTTTACCGGGGATTGGCCCCGACTGGAAGTTGCCGAGCATGGATGCGAGCAGTTCGTTGTCACGAGGATTTAGCGAATAGACGATCGTGCGCGGCAGCTTGTCCTTCTGCTCCAACTTGTCGAAAAGCCGCGACATTGCTTCCGCAACCGGCCAATCTCCCATGCTGTCGAACCCTGTGTCGGGCCCAAGCTGGCGGAACATGCGCGTGTTGTTGTTGCGCAGAGCGTTGTAGTGGATCTGCCACGTCCAGTCGCTGGAGGCATCCATCTCGCCGCATGCCGCAAGCATGAAAGATTTGAACTTCAGCTCTTCGCCTGCGTCCGGGCTCCTGCCGCCGCGCGCTTTGGCGAATATGGCCGCGGCCTCGCCTTCGGTGCAGTCATCGGCGTAAACCGTCTCGATCCCGTAGTCGGAAAGCCGGCAGCCCATCGATGAAAAATAGTTATGCCTCTTCTGCAGCGCCTCCATAAATGCGTTGAAATCGCCGATGGAGACGTCCGCCGCCTTCTCCAACTTGTCGACCCAGTCGTTCCACTTTTTGCCGTCGTGCAGATTTAAAGCCTTGTCGGGGCGCCATGTGGGCAGCACCCTGATGTCGAAATCCGAGTCGTTCAACAGCGCCGCGTGCCACTCTAGCGAATCGACTGGGTCGTCGGTTGTGCAGGCGACGTCCACTCCGCTCATCTCCATGAGGCCCTTTGCCGAGAAATCTTCTTCTGCGGTCCGCTCCGAAGTGCGTTCCCAGACCTCGTCGGCCGTCGCCTGGGAGAGCAGCAGGTCGTCGATTCCGAAATAGCGCGCGAGCTCCAGGTGTGACCAGTGGTAGATGGGGTTGCGCATCATTTTTGGCATGGCGCCGGCGAACGTGCGGAATTTCTCCTTCTCCGGCGCGTCGCCCGTGATGAATTTTTCGTCGATTCCGAGCGCGCGCATGAGCCGCCACTTGTAGTGGTCGCCCCCAAGCCACAGCTGGGCGATGTTGTCCCATCGTCTGTCCTCCGCGATCTCACGCGGCTGGATATGGCAATGGTAGTCAATTATGGGCATGTCCTTTGCATAATCGCGGTAAAGAACCTCCGCCGATTTGTTATCAAGCAGAAAGTCTTCTGTTATCAGCGGTTTCCCCGGCATTTCTATTTTAGCTCCAGTCAATTTTCTCTTCGATACCCGTGCCTGCCTAATGCAAACGCGCCCCAATTCTACCATAGCATGCCCCGCGCGCACAAGGTTGTAATCGGCGCGGCAATCCGGTTTTGCTTGAACTGCGGGCATCTTTTTGCATAAACATGTTTCTTTTGGTATCATACCGATTGATTCATGTTTATGGAATTGAGGTGCTGATTGCCAAATAGAGGAGGAGTATGTTGAGGTTGGTTGACAGCATCCCGGTGAGCCGGGAAGTGGATGTTCTTGTCGTCGGCGGTGGGCCTGCTGGCACGGCGGCGGCGCTAGCAGCCGCGCGCGGCGGGGCCAGGACGCTCGTGGTCGAGCAGTTCAATTGCCTTGGGGGTGTCGCGACTTCAGGCGGCCACGGCCATATATCACGGTACAGCGAGGGCGGGACGGAGCGCCAGGTGGTCGGCGGGATCGCGGACGAAATCGCCCGCCGTGTCGTTGCCAGCGGTTTCGGGATACGAAACCCACACGGCATTTGGTTCGAGATCGAGGGGCTCAAACTGCTTCTAGAAGAAATGGCGGGGGAGGCCGGAGTTGATCTGCTCTACCACTCCTTTTTCTGCGACACCGTCGTGGAGGACGGCAAGGCCGTAGGCGCCGTGGTCCAGAACAAGGGCGGGCGGAATGTCATACTGGCCAAGCGCATCATCGACTGCACGGGCGATGGCGACGTCGCCTTCCGCGCTGGATGTCCTTTCGAGAAAGGGCGCGAGTCGGACGGCAAGTGCCAGCCCGTGACACTCATGTTCACCATTGGCGGCGTTGAGTGGGACAAAGTCGCCGCCTGGCGGAAGGACTGGTGGATGAAGGAAACATGGGAAAAGGCCCAGCGGGCCGGTGACATGCGCCCTTACCAGAAAGTGATTATGGGCTGGTGGTGGACGCCGACCCGACCAGACCAGGTGGGTGTGAACTTCACACACGTGACGCATGTCGATTCCACAAGCGCGGAGGACTTGACCCGCGCGACAATCGAAGCGCGCAAACAGGCGTATGAGACGATCGAGGTATACCGCAAATATGTCCCTGGGATGGAACGGTGCCACATTGTGTCGACACCCAGCACGGTAGGAATACGCGAATCGCGCCGCATACTCGGCGACGCCGTCCTGACAGAAGATGATTTGAAGACGCAGCGCGAGTTCGAGGACGCAATCTGCTACGGATCCTTTTTCGTGGATATCCACTGCATAGATGGTCCGGGGATGGATAAGACGGCCTGGCGGCCCCCCAGTGGATTCAAGTACCAGATCCCGTACCGCATTATGCTGCCCCGCGGCGTGGAAAATCTTCTCACGGCCGGCCGGTGCGTGAGTTGCACGCATCTCGCGCTCGGCTCCATCCGCGTCATGGTCACCTGCATCGCCATGGGCGAAGCGGCGGGCACGGCAGCGGCGATGTCGCTTGAAGGTGGCGTCACTCCACGCGGCCTGGACATCGCGCGCTTGCGAAGCCGCCTTCGGGGACACGGCGCAATACTTTCTGAACAAGACATCGTGGAGTGGGGGCATGGACGCACATAGCGGACCGGACTCTCCGACGCAGTTGCTTCCGGAAATTCTGGAGGCCCTGCGTGAATACGTCGAGGGCGAGCGTGTCGGTTCATCAGAAAACGGCAATGCCGTACGCGAACCGCCGGCCGGGCTCGCCGGCTACGTCGCAAGCGCGGATCCGGCTTTCTCGAGGCTGCTGCTTCGGCATATACGAGAAAGTGGCCTGGGGGAGATAGAGGTGTACAAGCGGGCGCATGTGAGCCGCAAGCACTTTTCGAAGATTCGCAGCATTCCATCCTATCAGCCTACCAAACAGACGGTCGTAGCCTTCGCGCTTGCACTGCGCCTGTCCACGGCGCGGACGGAGGAGCTTTTAAAATCGGCGGGATATTCGCTTTCCAAGAGCACAGAATTCGACTTGATAATAAGATATTTTCTTGATAAGAAAATCCATGATTTCTTCCAGATAAACGAAGCGCTCTTCGAGTTCGACCAACCTTTGCTCCCAGTCTGACCCTCCGAAAAAAGGGTGAAAATGTCGCCTGACAGGCGACACATTTGCTTTTCCGATATGGTAAGTTGTTCTTGTTTCCACGGGGCATAGGGCTCCGGACAACAATAAAAAAAACAACCTAGGAGGCAGCAATGAGCAGCAACACAAACGAAAACGGCCAGATGGCCGATCTGGAATACGGTCAGGACGTGGCGCAGCAGCGCAACTTCAGCCCGGCTCTCTCGTTCTACCATGCCAACAGCAAGGGGACGGGAAGCGTCGCGAGCTTCGATATCACTCCCGCCACCGGGGATCGCGACGGCGCGATCTTCATGAAACTCGCGCAGCAGAGGAGCGTCGCCACCGGATCCCGCGAACAGGGCAACCGCCAGCATGCGACATTCGACTGGGCGAACAGGATCGTCGTGAAGCTCAACTTCAACGACGTTTGCCAGATGCTCTCGGTGTTAAATGGAAAAGAGACCTCGATCAACGAAGGCAAAGGTCTCTACCACGACACCAGGGACTGGACGACGATCATCAACCTCTCATCGCAGACGGAACCGGTGCGCGGATGTTTCCTGGACGTCTCGCGCCGCGGAAAATCCAACGGGGACCAGGCCACTAAGATCCGGATCTTGCTGAATCCGCACGAAGCCTACGGTCTCGGGATGGTTATGGAGCAGTCGCTGAGCCTGCTGGCTTTCGGCGTCCCCCGCGAATACCGCCGGGCGCCCGCGGTCGACGCGTCCCAGCCCGCGCCCGCGATGCACGACGAAGAGGACGAATGATCGGAGGCCTGACAGGCAGTTCACAATAAAAGGGACTCCTTCTGCGTCTAACAAGTCGCCGGCACGTCGCACAACGCCCGTCCGGTGAAAAAAAGATATAACCATGCAAAAGGAGTCCCTTCATGAACACCAGGATATTGACAGCCGCCTTAGCGGCGACATGTTTGTTTGCCGGCAGCGCTTTCGCTGAAAAGCCGCAAGGTGGCAAGCCCGACAGACCCGACAAGAAAGAACGTAAAGACGATGCCGGCAAGCCCGTCCCAAATAAGGGCGAAGGCAGAAAACCCGGCCCCAAAATGGATAAAGAAAAGAAAACCGAGGCGAAGAGCGGCACGTTCGTCGGCACGCTCGCCGCGAAAGACGGTGGAAGAATCGTGGTTGAAAGCCCCAGAGGGAGAATGGAATTCATCCCTTATTGGCGCGGAGGCGCTCCGGATCAGGGCGGCGGCTTTGACAAGGAGATGATGAAACAGCTCGAGGGCTTTAAGACTGGGGATCGTGTCCAGGTCAAATGGGTCTTTGATGAGCACAAACGGATCGACCATATAAAGAAGCTGGACGGCAAGGGTCTTGATAAGCCCGATGCACCGCCACGTGGTGATGGTATGCGCAAGCGGCGCGGCGAAGGCCGCGACGCACCGGCCTTGACCGAAGAGCAGAGGGCCGAGCGGCGCGCAAG
>JALHHX010000315.1 GCA_022837245.1 Lentisphaerota bacterium | reverse complement strand
GTCCCCCGGAATCATTGGCTGAAGTGCATCCCTTCAGCCCCCTTTCTCACAGTCCGGTTTTGACATCCACAGTCGTCCGGTTTTGCTTTCACCTCGACATAAAAAAATCGGTCGCCGGACAAAGTCGCATTGCGTCAGAATAAAAGACACCAAGCGAAACAGGATGCGAAAAACGGGCGAGGCCCTTTCGTCAAATACTGGACACCGAATATCATGGAGCCATGAATGCCATGAGCAGAACAGCAACGCATGAATACATCCTGCGCCAGCAGGAGGACTACATCGGAGAACTCGACAAGCGGAAAAAGAGCCGGATACTGGACGATGTGTGCCGTATCACCGGACTTGAGCGCAAATACGCGAGCAAGCTTCTCCGGGGAAAACGTGTGTACAAGATACGGCTGGGAAGAGGAAAGACCTACAGTCCCGCGGCGGAAAAGCTCCTCTTCCAGCTTTGGGTCGGAACTGGATGTCCGTGCACGAAATACCTCGTGAGCCTCCGCGAGAGGGGCTTGAAGGATCTGGCGCAGTTGCAGAATGTCCCCGGTGACTTGGCGGCGCAGGTCCTTTCCATGAGCGCCTCGACGATGGACCGCATCCTGCGAGGCAAGGAGCGCCCGGCCAAAGTATGGGGAAGGCGGAACCGCAGGTCCGGCGCGAACAACGAGGTCAAGAACAGCATTCCCTGCGAATCGGGAGAACGGACGCCGGCCTGTGAAGTTCCGCCTGGAGACATCCAGGTGGACAGCGTGGCCCTCTGCGGGGGTTCCCTGGAGGGGGACTTCTTCTGGGTCGCGACGGCGACCGACCGGCGCACGCAGTGGTTCGAGTCCCGACCGAGCTTCAACTTGTGCTCCTCGAACTACCTTCCGGCCTTCAGTGGCAACCTTGAGGCCTTTCCCTTCTCCGTCACTGGCATCCACTCCGACAACGGCGCGGAATTCATGAACGCCGTGATCCACGCCTACGAGACGGGGGCGTGGCCCAAGGCCAGTATCCGGCGATCTTGGCCCGGAAGGAAGAACCACAACGCACACATCGAACAGAAGAACGGTTCCGTGGTGCGCGCGTTTGTCGGCGACATCCGGGTGGACCGTCAGGAAGCCCAGAGGGCGCTTACGCTGTTGCTGGAAGCCATCAACTTGTACAACAATTACTTCCGTCCCTGCGTGATGCTGATCGGCAAGAAGAAGCGCTCGAACGGAAAGGGCTACTGCTGCCGCTACGATCAGCCCAGATCGCCGGCGCAGCGGGCGCTTGAAAGCGGGCTTCTGACGCCTGAGCAGACCCGTAAGATTCAGAAGGTCCTCGCCGAGACGAACGTGGTCCACCTGACAGAACTCATCCAAAAGCGACGGGCTCATCTGCTCCGGCTACTGCACGGGGACGGACGGACCGCCGCCAGCTCTGGGGAGACGGGGGACTCGGCGCTCCGCGCCGATCAGGTCGCGTGTCGTGGCGAAGTTCCAGACCGCCTTGGCGATGAAGGCCTTGCAGAGCGCCAGCCGGTCGCTGGGCGGGCAGCCGTTGCC
>JALHHX010000314.1 GCA_022837245.1 Lentisphaerota bacterium | reverse complement strand
GTCAATGCCACACACCCACTCTGCCAAGGCGGCGACAAGCTCAACTTCGGCACCGAGGGCTCGGTCGGCCCCGTGTTTTTCGCCGACGACCGGGAGGCCACCGTTCTCGGGACGCTGCGCGACGGCGGAGAGGCCGCCTTCGCCCTTCGCGACCACGGCACGTGGCGCAGCTTGTACCTTTCGATGCTCAACTTCGGGCCAGACCTTTTCCGCAACATCGCGCGTTTCGCAGGCGCGCACATCTGGTGTGGCAGCGACGACGTAGTGCACGCCAACCGGTCGATCCTTTGCCTCCACACCGCCACCGGCGGCCCCAAGACCGTCAAACTCCCCTGCCCTGCGTACGTCACCGACCTATGGACCGGAGAACGCTCATCCAGCCCCGTGGAATCCGTACATGCCGATGGACCCCACTTCCGCACCTACGGCTGGCGGACGGAGTACGTTTGAGGTTGTGAGGCACTCGGCTTTCAACACAGACTGCGGCGCGGCGCAAGTGTCTGTGCAGTTTTTCACGGAGAAACTCGTCAGGATTGTGAAGCGCCCAGCGGGGTCGAGGGCCGTCCCGGCGCAAAGCCTCAGCGTAGTCGCCAAGCCGCGCTCCGTGGAGGTGTCGGTTTCTGAAACAAAAACTCTCACGAAGTTTGCGGCAAAGGCGCTGACGGTGTCGGTGGACCGCCGCTCCGGGCGCGTGAATTTCGGCCGGGCAGCCGGCACCACGCTGCTGGCGGAGGAGAGCTGCCGCTTCGAGCCCGCCGCCTACCCTTCCGGCAGGACATTCAAGGCTGCGCAGTCGTTCAAGCTCGCCGAAGACGAGGCAGTGTGGGGGTTGGGGCAACAGCAGAACGGCAAGTTTTCGCAGCGCGGAAGCGAGGTCGAGCTGCTGCAGTCCAATACGCGCGTCTGCATGCCAATCTTACAGTCGAGCCGTGGCTACGGCTTGTTCATCGACAATATGTCGCCGGGACGCTTCGATGGACGCGGCGGCGGGATGGCGTTTGCCTTCGACGATGCCGCTTGCCTTGACTATTATTTCATGTCCGGGGATACGACCGACGAAGTGGTGCGGCAAATCCGGTGGCTGACGGGCGGCACGCCAATGCTCCCGCTGTGGACGCTCGGGTTCTGGCAATCGCGCGAACGCTACCGCAGCCAAGAGGAGTACCTACAGGTGCTCAAGACGTACCGCAAGCTCAAAGTGCCCGTCGACGTCATGGTTCAGGACTGGCAGTACTGGGGCGAGGACAACGCCCTTTGGAACTCCACCGAATTTGGCAACTCTCGGTTTCCCCGCCCTGAGGCGATGTTCGCGGAAGCGCACCGCTTGAACTCGCACGCCGTAATCTCCGTGTGGCCGGCGTTCGGGCCGCGCACGAGCGCGTACCTGCGCTTCAAGGACGCCGGATGCCTCTTCGATTTCGAAAGCTATCCGCCGAATTCCGGGGTGCGTGTATACGACGCCTACAGCGAGAAGGGGCGCGCCATTTTCTGGGATCTTCTGTCAACGCTGTTCGCGATGGGCGTCGATGGATGGT
>JALHHX010000079.1 GCA_022837245.1 Lentisphaerota bacterium | reverse complement strand
ACGAATGATAACATTGATCAACGTTTTCACCGAGGTTGCGGGATGGCTTTAGACGACCGCGATTACATGAGCAGGCGTGTACAGAATCTGCGCCGCGAAAATCGTGGCTTCCGTGGCATGGTGTCCACATTGGCCAGTCATATCCGCTTTGGCTTCGCGATTTTGAAACTCAAGCTAAAAGGTGCTGGCAAGCGCTAGGCTTACGTTCGTTAAGAGAACTGGTCGAAAAAGAT
The DNA here is from genome assembly GCA_022837245.1 of Lentisphaerota bacterium. Lineage (GTDB taxonomy): Bacteria > Verrucomicrobiota > Kiritimatiellia > RFP12 > UBA3636 > JAAZFF01. The sequence goes on along the minus strand of JALHHX010000079.1, from coordinate 9,688 downwards.
GTCTTCTTGCTTGATGCCAAGGTCGACCAGTATCCGGCAGCAGGCATCCAGCATCCCCTTGCCGCCGCAGAGATAGGCAGAGCAGCCGGTTGCATCGTTGACGATACTTGCAACGGCATCCGTCACGCGTCCGACCAGGATTTTTTCGTCAGCATTGTTCCCGGGATTCTCCACGATGGAGAAAAACTCAAACGCCTCCAGCTCCTTCTCCATGGCGCGCAGTTCGGGGATGTATTCCAGATCATCGCATTCGCGGACTCCGAAGAAAAACTTCGTTTTGCGCGCACAGTCTGTTTCCTTCATGTGGCGCAGGATCGACAAGACCGGCGAAATTCCGGAACCGCCCGCTATGCAGATTAGATCGTTCACGGCACAGGTCTGGGGATATCCGCTGTAGGGCGCTGAGAAAGAGACCATGTCGCCGAGCTTAAGGACATTATGCACGTAACCGGATCCAAACCCGCCGGGAACGTGTTTGACGTTGAGCTCGATTTCATTTTTTGAAGATGGAGGCGTGGCGATTGAGTAGGCGCGCGGCGCGCCTTGTTTCTTTTCCGGCGTGGGTGGTATGTCGAGCAGTATGAAAGCCCCCGGCAAGTACTCCATAGTGGGCGGCTCCATAAGGCGTAGTCGCACGCGCCTAGTTTCGCGGCACACCATCTCGAGCGCCACGACCTCGGCTTTGTACAAGCGAACGTCTTTCGTGTCTTGGGGCAGTTCGATCTCCATGTCACCCTCCACGAGAGCCTGGCACGAAAGCCTCCAGCCTTGTGCGAAATCTTCGTCGGTAAGCTTCTTTTTTTCAGGCTCGGTCACCGGTGACGTATTCCCACTGAATATCTGGATCCTGCACTTCCCGCAGAAGCCTTTGCCGCCGCAGATTGTGGGCACAAAAATGTTTGCGTCGCGCAACGCCTTGAAAAGCGTGATGCCGGGCGTGGTCTCGACAGTCTCCCCCGTATTCCTGATTACGATCTTCGCGGTACTATTGCTCATGTCCCCGTATTCTACAGGCCATGTGTCTGTGCGTCAAGAGCCACGGAATTTGGCCGTTCCCCATTTTTCAGCCACCTTTGGCGTTGGGATTTCCCCGCCGTGGAGCAAAACCTCTAAGATCACACCTGATTAGTCTTGCGTGCCCGGCGAGCTATGCGGGACTTTGGCAGGGTCATGGCGATCCATCGCCGTGAAAGCACGTTTGCGGGGCTTTTCAAAAAACCACGCGGCTGAGGGCGGAGCGGTAGCGACGCAACAATCCACTAAATCTACGTTAACCCCTACGCAGCAAAAGCTCTGTGGTCCTCAGTGTCCTCTGTGGCTTAAAAAGCACGTTTGCGAAGCACCTCAAGAACCCATGTAGCAAGAGCTCTACGTCGTCGCGTGAGATAGCTGCGACTGATAAGCACGCGGCAAGGCAAATCTGCGTTCAACTGTGCAATCTGCGGATCCCATTACGTGTCGAGAGCTTTGTGTAGTTGTGCGAGGCATCCGCGCAGCAATGCACATAGCCATATCGGTTGCGGTGCTGGAAATTAAGAGGCAACGCAGGTGCCATCATTGCGATTGACCGTTATCTCTGAGCTGTCATACAATGATATTTTCATATATTTTCATAATAGGATAGAAGAGCATGTCTAAAAAAATAGTAATTGAATCGCAAAGAGAAACTCCAGTCGTCGGCGAATATGATGTTGTCGTGGCTGGCGGCGGCCCCGCCGGATTTTCCGCGGCCGTGGTGGCAGCGCGGGAGGGGGCGCGCGTCTGTCTCGTAGAACAGTGCGGGGGCGTGGGGGGCGTGGCGACATCCGGGCTGATGAGCCACTGGACGGGCAGCACAAGAGGTGGCTTTTACGAGGAAATTCTGGATCGCTCCGCAGACGGCGATAAGCGCCATACAATAAACCCGGAGAAGCTGCACGGAGTCATGTTGGAAATGCTGCTGGAAGCCGGAGTGGAAATTCGGCTCTACACTTTCGCCGTTTCTCCCGTGATGGAGGGTGAACGTGTGGCGGGCGTCATTATAGAGAGCAAGTCGGGACGCCAGGCACTTCTCGCGAAGGTCGTGATCGATGCCTCCGGTGATGGCGATATAGCGGCCCGCGCCGGAGCTGAATACTGCCTGGGGCGCGAAGGTGATTCCGCGATGCAGCCCATGACGCTAATGTTCAAAGTGGGCGGAGTCGATACTGACCGAGCGATTTTTCCCGGTTCATTCGAGACGAAGGTCGACGTGCCGGCAGGCGAGATACAAGCGCTGGCTCGCCAGAACCTGCCGCATCCTGCGGGCCACGTGCTGCTCTACCGCTCATCGTTGCCCGGCGTTGTTACATGCAACATGACCAATGCCATAAATGTTGATGGCACAAAGGCCGAAGATCTCACCGCCGCGCAAATCACCTGTCGTCGGCAGATCCCGCTCATCATGAAATTCATCCGGGAATATGCTCCCGGCTATGAGAATTGCTATCTGCTAACCGCAGGCGCCCAGATAGGCGTACGCGAAACTCGCCACTTCGCCGGAGTCAGCACCCTGACTGAGGACGACATCACGTCCGCGCGCATTTTCCCCGATTGGGTGGTGACGAAAGCACACTTCAACTTCGACATCCACAACGTAAAGGGCGCAGGTCTAGACGAGCATGGCGTGCAGCACGACTTCAAACAGAGAAATGGCTACACGATTCCGTATGGTTGCCTCGTGCCCAAGCGCATCGATGGACTATTGCTGGCAGGACGCATCATTTCCGGAACCCACAAAGCCCATTCGAACTTCCGCGCCATGCCAATTTGCGCCAACATCGGCCAAGCAGCCGGCACGGCGGCGGCCATGGCAGCGAAACGTGACGTTGCTCCCAGAGATTTGCCCATAGTTGACATACAAGCCGCGCTAAAACACCAGGGAGTCGAGCCTTAGACGGCTTCCCTGCTTGTCACAATGCGGCGGAGTGGGATAATGGCCATGACGAAGGTGGTGGAGATCATGAAAAGCATGCCCTCGGCAACACGCACCCAGGGTATGTGCAAAACGCGCGGCAGTCCATCGCCCATTCGTGCAGCAGTGATTGACGTGAAGGACCACCCGATTAATATGCCCGCCACGAGACTCAGAATTATTGAGCAGGCCACAGCGAATGCCGCCTCTCCCGCGAACATCGCAGCGAGCTGCCCGCGCGTCATGCCGACCGCGCGCATGGTGGCGATCTCGTGACGCGAGGCTTGCGCGGAAGAAACGAGCATTGCCGCAATGCCGAGCGATGCAACTGCCACCGACCAAAACGGAATGCGGGCCATGGTGCCGAGAATGTCGTAACCATGCGCGATTGTGCCGCCGGCTATTTCGTCGCGGTGGTGCACTTGGAGTGCATTCGCGTTTTCGATACGTGGCACACCGCGATGTTTGTATGAGGTGTCGATCGCGGCGTTGAGCGAGGCGTCCAGACGCATCGCAGCATTTAGAGGATGCAAGTTGCGCGATTTATCCGAAAGATTCATCCACGCGAAGTAAATTGAGTCGTTGTTTTTCGTTATGGATCTGGCGAATATTTCGCTTGTGAACGCCATGCCCATAGTGCGTTTGCGTTTTGGAGGTTCCTGCGGGGTGTCAACTTTATTAAGAGGTCCTAATAAATCCCTAACTCTCGCGCGGGAGGTGACGAGATGCCAGTTCAAATCAACAACGCCGCAGATTTCGAGGCGTCTGCCTGCGAGTTCAAACGAGTCGGCGAGGTGGAGCCCTGTGAGGCGGGTGAACATCACCGGCACGACACACGAGTCTGAGTCGCGCATTGCCACTGCTGCTGAAAGCCTGTCTCCCTCCACAAACTTGAAATCAGCCAGCGGCGAATCTCCTCCGAACGCAGACTCGGGATCAACTCCGAAGATGAGTACTAGGTCGCTTTTCGGTCGCGGCAGCCCTTTAGATTCGATCTGATTCATTGTGGCTTCCGATAGCTCGAACTGCGACGCCTCGATCGGAATGGCACCTGGTGCCGCGCCCTCAGCGGCTGCCATCGCATTGAAGGCCTCGCGATCAATTCCGTTGGGGAGCAACGAGACGATAACGTCCGGCCATTCGCCAGAGGGAACGTAAGAAGCCATGAGCGAACCGCCCCAGATATGGATAGCCATGAAAGTGCCGAGCCCGAACGAAAGCGCGAGTATCGTGCCGGCGGCGCGTCCCGGAGCGCGGCTGATGCGTCGCGAGAGCAGACCAGAATCGAGCCTTAGCATTGCCGCGAGCGGTTTTGAGAGGGCCAGCTCCACCAGCCGCATTAAAGCGTGGAGGCAGAGTGCACACCCCGCCACAAAGCAGGGCATGGCGACTGCGATGAGAAGCAAGGTGCGCAAGCTCGGATCAATCCCAGTTGGCAACGCCATGACCGGCATCGGCAACATGAGTGCGATGCCGAGCAAAGTGCGTACAAGCGAGACGGGGCGGAGAGTGACATTGTTGTTTTCAGTGATCTCCAGCGGACGGATCTTCGAGATCTGGATGCAAGGGGCGATAACGGCGACAAGCCCGGCGGCGAAAGTCATGATAGCGGTGGCGACTGGCGCTTTCCATCCGATGTGAACCAGTGCAGGTAGTTCGGATGATGCTTCGGAAATCAGGAATAGCTGAACGAGCAAAGTCGCGGCAATCATACCTATCAACCAGCCCAATGTGCAAAGCACGAGAGCTTGGCAGGCTAGCATCATAGCGATCCCACTGCGTGTCATGCCGTTGCAACGCAGCAGCGCGATGGTCCGGCGTTGTCCGGCAATGCTGGTCGAAAGCATTGTCAGCAACATGCATGCTGCCGTTATGAAAGCGAGGGTGAGCGACATTGGCAACTGACTCATTATGTTGCGAGAGGTGTCGCTACGGTATCTTTCAGCGACAGCATCGCGCGTGTAGAGGATGCATGAACCAGCGTACGGGACGGACTTTAAAAGTTCCTCAACCGCTTCCACTTTGGCGTTGCCTAGTGTTTCGCAGAGCGCGAGGTTGGGGGCGGTTGGCGAGCCGGGTGTGAGAGCCGTGATTTCTGCCATTGCGTTTTGCGTGGTATAAACGGCGGGAAAGGCTTTGACGATCATGTCGCTCTTGAACAAACCGACAACCTCCAACACTACTGTGCCGCCTCGGAGCATGACGGGTATACGTGTGCCTAGTTCAGGCGGCGGCAGACTGCGTTCGATGAAAAGCGTTTCGTTGAATGCGGCTTCGTAGCCGCTGGAGTTTGGGTTCGGCCAACGACCTGCGGTAAGGTTTCGTTGCTTCTGGAGAGATGGAACGCCGTCTGCGGGTATGGTTGCGATTCCGCCGATCAGTGGTGGGCCTTGTAGCACGCGTCCACCTGGCCGTACGTCGAGTGAGGCGTGGTGCACAGTGAGTAACACCCCACGCACTTCGCCAGAGTTTTCGAGCTTTAGCAGTAATTCTTCCGGTAGCGCTGCTGAAGTTTGCGAGGTTCTCCTGAAGCCGACAGTCCCTTCTGCCGATGCTCGGTCGCTGCCGGAGCCTGGTTTCACGTTAGGACGCCGAGGCGACAATGCTGGGCCTGTGATCCATGCTGAGAATGGAGCCGTGGCGATTCCGACGGTTTCATCTGCCTGCGCGGACACTGTTTCAGCCAACTCCAGATTCCATGCGAGCAGGGCTGTTGCGGCGGCAATGCCGAGCGCTGCCGTGGCGGAGTGCGCCTTTGCCGCGAAAATCTGCTTAAAGGCGAGTTTCAGGGCAGCCATGTTACACCGCGCCTCGGCTATTTTCCGTTTGGTCGGCTTTCATCGCTGCGAGGTACCGTGATGATACTAGCGCCGAGTCTCCGTTTGTGGCGAAAGAATCCATGAACCGACCGTCGCGCAGTATATGTATATTGCCGGCATACGCGGCTATCACGGGGTCGTGCGTTACAATGAGGATTGCGCATCCCGTCTCCTGGTTGAGTTTTTTGAGGATTGCGCAGAACTCGTGTGCGGCTGGGGAATCAAGGTTCCCAGTTGGTTCGTCTGCCAGCATTACGGTGGGATTGCCTGCAAGCGCGCGTGCGACTGCCACGCGCTGCCGTTCGCCTCCGCTTAGCTTGGCAGGCAGGTGGTTTCGGCGCGCTGCGATGCCGAGGGACTCCATGAGCGACTCGACGCGTCCATCGTCCTTCGCATGGTCGAGCATCAGGGGGAGTCCGATGTTTTCTTTTGCCGTGAGTGTTGGAACGAGATTGTGGTCTTGGAAAATGAGGCCGATATTGCGGCGGCGGAAGACAGCTATCTCGCGGTCGCTCATGTTTGTGATCTCGCGGTCGCCGACCTTGACACTTCCTTCGTCCGGTGGAATGAGACCAGCGATAATGTGCAGCAGCGTGCTTTTGCCGGAGCCGCTTGGCCCCATGATCGCCTCGAACCGCCCTGCCTGCAGGTTGAAGTCGAGATCCTGTATGACCTGCACGGCCGTGTCTCCTCCGCCGAATGTTTTCCGCAGGTTTTGGATTATAATAGCGTTTGCTTTTTCGTTCATAAATGTGATGTTGCCAATATCCCGTGTTTATATTCAAAACGCCAATGGATGCAATTTGGTTCGTTTTGCCGTGGCGGGGCGGTTCGGCCTCGGGTTCTCCACTCCCTTTTTTTTATTTGCATTTGGAAAAAAGGGGCGGAGGTGATATACTGCCGCGCCAGTTGGTTATTGGCAAGGAAACGGGAGATTTTATGAACAGGGAAAAGGTGGAGAAGCTTGTGCGGGAAATCCTCTCCGAAATAGGGGAGGACACACAGAGGGACGGCCTCAAAGACACGCCCGGCCGCGTGGCGAAGGCTCTTGAATTCTTGACGCGCGGCTGCTCAAAAACTCCCAATGAGGTTGTGAACGGCGCGATTTTCGAGTCCGTGAAGGATAATATGGTCGTCGTGCGCGACATTGAAGTTTACAGCCTCTGCGAACATCACATGATGCCGTTTTTCGGACGCTGCCACGTTGGTTACATCTCGCGTGGCAAGGTCCTCGGGGTCAGTAAAATACCACGAATTGTGGACTGCTTCGCGGCGCGCCTTCAAATACAGGAGCGGCTCACCAACGAAATCGCGCGTGCAGTGAAGGATGCAATCGATGCCGAGGGTGTTGGCGTTGTCATGGAGTGTCGTCACCTGTGCATGATGATGCGAGGGGTGGAGAAACAGAACTCTGTTATGATGACATCGGCCGTGCTGGGGAGTTTCCACGACGACCCGTCCACGCGCGCCGAGTTCATGACGCTGGTCAAGGGCGTTTAGAATGTGCTAAATCAGGCTGCGGCGCGAGTGGGGCGCGAGCAGAAGCGCGAGAAGCACCAGCACAGCGCCCGACGTCAGAAACGGAGCGAAGTGTTCCTTTTGGCGCATGTACACAGTATCCTCAACTTCAGTTTTCTGCAGCGTTTCTATCTCGTCCAGCGCGTTTTCAAGCCCGTCTTTGTTCCTGACATTGAAGTACATCCCGCCCGTGCTCGCGGCAATGTGTTTCAGAAGGGCTTCGTCGAGCGCGTAGCCCTGAGGCGCCATGCGTTGGAAAAGCGCTTCGAGACCCATGGCGGGAACGGCGGCCGACATCTCGGGGTTGCCGATGCCAATTGTGTAAACTATTATACCCTGTTGCTTGGCGACGGCGATCGCCTGCACAGGCGATATTATCCCGGCGTTGTTGACGCCGTCGCTGAGCAATATGACGATCCGCGTCTCGATATTGGTCGCGGCCGCGAGCCTGGCGGCGGCCATCGCCAGGCCGTCGCCTATCGCCGTCATAGTCTCCATTGAATCACGGCTACGGGATATTTCGGTGCCCTTTAGCACATGCAGCAGAGCTTCGTGGTCGAAGGTCAGCGGGCAGCGCGTGGTGGCGTAGCCTCCGAAAGCCACGAGTCCGATCAGGTCGTCCGGACGTCGATTCACGAACTCCGCGAAAGTTTCCTTGACGACGTCGAGCCGCGTCTTTATCGCCGCGCCGCGCGCGCCCGGCGGCGAGAGGTCACGCTCTTCCATGGAGCCCGAAATGTCGACCGCCATTTCAATTGCAATCGAGTTTTTCGACTTGTTCGACTTTGATAGAACCGTTTGCGGCCGCGCCGCCGCCACGATGATCATCGCGATTCCCAATATCATCAGCACCGGCGGGAGGTTGGAGAGTTTCTGCCGCCAAGTGGTGGAGGACGGTATCATCTTCACGCGTGGGTAAGGAAGCGCCTGACTCCTGGCGCGGCGTAGCATCCTGTAGCCGGAATATGCGAGCGGTAATAAAAGAAGGAGCCAGAGCGGAGCTGCGAGATTGGTCATTTCCCCGCCTCCTTTGACGCAAGAGCCGTTCCCAAGTCTTTTCTTTCAAAGGAGTCAAGCTGGGAAGGCTCGCTTTCGAGATAGCCCCTGGCTTTTGCAACGGCTTCAGCCGCCGTCTCTATAGTCGCCGACACACCCGCGAACTTGACTAGATCGGCGGCGGAGAGGAACTGCTTGAGAAGGGCTATCGATTCGGTGCTGAACTCTTCGCGCCCCGTCGCATTGGAGAGGAATTCCTCCGTTGTCTGGCGGGGCGCCCGGATGCCGAAGCTTCTCTCTATGTAACGGCGAACAACCATGGTGAGCTCGATGTAGAAATCTTTGAACTGCCCCTTCTCGGCGAGTTTGCGTGAAAGAAGCCGAGCAAGTTCATGGAAGGCGCGTTCGCGCGGCGTCATGCGCCGGATTTTGCGGGAGATGCGGATTCTCGACACGCTCCAGAGAGCAGTTAAAACGACGCCGGCCAATAGTGCGATGCCTCCGAGAATCCTCGGCAAATTCCGGAAAGACGGGCGTATATAAACAGGCTCTATGGAAGTGGAGACCGTCCCCGGCGCGGTGCTGGCGGTGGGTCCAGACGGGATGGGGATTATCTCCGTGCTGAACCAGCGCTTCGCGGCTGGGTGGACGGACGTGTCGGTTGTGATGACGGCGAAAGGCCGGATGCGGTAGCGCTCCGCCCCGGGTTTGGGCGTGAGGCGGAAGTTGTATGTGGTGGAGGCCAAGCCGCCTGCCGGCGCGTGTGGAGTGGAATAATATCCAGCCAAGTCAAATCCTTCAAAGCGCCCCGACATCTCATCCGGAATATTCACATCGATGCCTTCAGGGTGCGCAAGGTGTATTGAGACTATTGTGTCGCGCCCCAGATCGACTGCAGCGGGGTCAATCGATATCTCAAGCTTCACATCGCCTTCGGTGAATGTCTTTTCAATCGGCGCCTCTGTGGTGGCGGTCTGCGCCGCGCACGTAAGCGCCGCCGCCGCATATGCGACCGCGAATCCGCGAAAAACACATTTTGCATCACGGCCTGTCATGTATCGCCATTGCCTCAATTCGGTAGAAATCCTTTCGTTCAAAATCGCTCTTGCCCTCGTGAAAATCTGTTGGAAATACTACCAGAAACCCAATTTAAGTTCAAGAAAAACAAGGGATCGCCATCTTGCGCCACGCGGGTGAGAGCGTACTTGAATATGAAAAAGGGGACGCACTCGGGCAAGAGCCTGCTATGGGCAATAAGTTCACCGTCTACGGAGACGATCGGTGGAACGAGCCCATTTTGGATATGACCGGGAGTTTTTCGCCGCTCGTTAGCCAATAGCCAGCGCAACACGCCCGCCGCCCGGCGGGAGCCGTGCAGACCCCTTCGTGTGAAGTGCGCCCATTATGGCACGGAGAGGCAGGC
>JALHHX010000078.1 GCA_022837245.1 Lentisphaerota bacterium | reverse complement strand
CGACGCCACGGAACACGAACTTAAGGCAGAGTAAATGCACTTAGGCGCGAGGCCGTGCATTTACCTTGCCCAAGGTTGCATTCACTTTGTCCGGCGACCTTGTCTCTTTGCGATGATGGCTGTGCAAACACGTTTGAATTACATAAGGGACTGTTGTACAATGATCCAGCCAAACTATGAAAAAAGAGACAGCACATCCAAAAAAATCCTCTGTGGACTCCACAATGGACGAGAAGTGCGCCGTTGTTTTCGAGAATAAGTTGATGCGGTTAACCGAGGATTACGGAATAGCCATGACTGGGTCACCTGTATCCGAGATTCAGTTCCTGCGTTTGCCGGCGCGTGCACTTGGCCACTGGGGCGATTGGCTAAACGTGGTTTGGGACGTAGAGGTCGCCATCAACCTTCTAGCGGCGGATCACAGTACCATGGTTGATGGAGAGGAATGTGGAGACTTCCGTATTCTCCAAGCCGGCGCAGACGCGCAGGTGTGCCTCGGCGGCGTAACAGCCGCGCTTATCATCTGCCCTCCCTGTGAACTGCTGGACAAAATAGCAATTCTCGAGGAGGACTACGGTCTTCCTCGCGGCGTTGCAAGCAGGCGGCATCCCCTTTACAATCTGGGTGAGGAAGAGTCCACAATCTATGTCGAACAGAATCCCGCGTTATCAACCATGGCGAACAACCGACGTGTGCTGAAAATAGGCAACGAGCTGTTCTCCTGCGAGGGCTACACGACAACTCCTCCATACACCTTCCACTGTTGCTTGCGGGGAATAGATGGAACCACGCCCGGAACAGATCCGGTGGGGTTCATGTTCGGGCTGCTCGGTGTCAGCGAGTTCGGTGCAACGAGCGTCTATATCGACCAGAATTCCAGTCTTCAGGACGAGGTGCCTGACGAGATCGCCAACATTTGGGATGCAGGATTCCAGTTCTTCTACTTCGATGGCTCGGGGGGAGAGAATCCGCCTTTTTGGCACCACGTCGCCAATGCCCAGTACCGGGAATTCCGCAAGCTGCGCCCACAGCCGATTCTAGCCGAAGGCGCCGCCAAGACCCATTTCAGCTGGGATATGCTTGCCGGCGGCAGACGCTTTACGTTGTGTACAACCACATATCGGCGGACGCGCGTCTTGAACTCCCGGTTAAGTCGGATGATTTGCGCGTCCTGGAAAGCATCGACCCCAATGGCGCCCCTCCCGGGAACAATGGATCCAGTTTGTGTGTCGTGCCGGTCGGGAAGCGCCGTTACCTTAAAACCGGATTGTCCCGGCGATCGGAATTGCTCGATGCTTTCGCGAAAGCGCGCCTGCTCCCATAAAACCGCTGTTCGGGACGGTATAGTCCGCCAAAAACAAAAGGAACCAGAATGCTGACATCAGATTTCACATATAATTTACCGCCCGAGCTCATTGCGCAGGTTCCACCGAAAGAGCGCGGCACCTCACGCATGCTTGTGATCCACCGTGGCACCGGCTTGATTGAGCATCGTCATATTGCCGATGTTACAGACTATCTTGGACCTGGCGAGGTGATGGTGTTCAACGACACGCGCGTTTTCTCCGCCCGGGTGTTCGGCTATTGGTCAGACACGCCGGGTGCAGTGGAAATTTTGCTAGTGGAGCCATCCACGGAGCATCCCGGGGCATGGTCGGCACTCTGCCGCAGCTCTCGTCCAGCCAGACAGGGACTCGTGATGGTGCTGGCTGAGGGGCGCATCCGCGCCGAGGTGCTTGAAAAGACCTCGGATGGCAGGGTTGAGCTCGCGCTCGATTGCGATGGCGATATGTTCGAAGTGCTGGATGAGTTCGGACGCCCGCCTGTGCCGCCATATATTCGGCGTGAAAAGGGCGATGCCCGAGTTGAGATCGACAAGAGCCGTTACCAGACGGTCTATGCCCGCGAAACAGGTGCCGTGGCGGCACCGACTGCCGGGTTGCATTTTTCAGAGGGGCTGTTGGCTGAAATCGACAAGCATGGGGTCGACAGGGAATTCGTGACGCTGCATGTCGGGCCCGGCACTTTTCGTCCTGTCAAGGAAGCTGTCGTCGAGAAGCACGTCATGGATGCCGAGCGGTACGAGGTGCCGGAAAAGACGGCGGCGTCAATTGCCAAGGCGCATGGCGCCGGCAAGCGTGTGATTGCGGTGGGTAGTACCAGCGTGCGCACGCTCGAGACATGTGCGGCGGGGAATGGCCTTGTGACGCCGGGGCGCGGCCGCAGCTCCATTTTCATCTATCCTCCATACGAGTGGAGAGTCGTAGACGCAATGCTGACAAATTTCCATCTGCCATGCTCCACGCTGCTTATGATGATCTGCGCCCTAGCAGGCAAAGAGTTGGTCTTCCGCGCCTACCACGAGGCCATAGAACAAAAATACATGTTCTACAGCTATGGCGACTGCATGCTGATCCTGTGATCCGATGATTGAGCCCGGTTGTATCTGATTACGATAGCGTCTCGACGAATTCAGGGAAAAGCAATATTCGCTGGCTGCTTTGCCGGCTGAAGAGCAGATGTTCTACATCGCGGACTTTTTGATTTATATCAGTGCGCTCGAGCAATCTGGTCAATGCAAGCTTCAACTCGTTTATGTTTATTATACCACAGCGGTTGGCAAGATAGCCGAAATCAGGTTTAGTTTGGGACATGAGGAACATCACGTCGTAAAAATCTCGGCCTTTGGCACGGGACAACAGAGCTGCCAGTTTCATGGAGCACAGGACGGAATCGGGAGGGGTGGGGATTTTAAAGAAAAAACCGCGGCTCCACATACTCGCGAAGCAATTGACGGCTGAAGTTTTCGCCCTGCAGGGCTGCTGGATAGAAGTTTCGGATTTGATCTAGTGAAATCACAGGCCATATACCTCACGCATAAGTTTCACACGACTCTCGAGGGACTGGCTTTGAAACTTTTGCAGCATATTTTCCCTTTTGTGTGTGTCAAACTCTGAATGTATCACGGCCTCGTCAAGGCGGAAGTCCTCGATCTCAGCGGCAGTGTTGTAAAATGGGTAGAGATAAAGCAGGTCAAGCAACGCTTTTTCAGGAGTGGCAAAGAAAGCGTTCCAATGTGGCGTAAGCGGCTGTACAACGTAGCCAAACACAAGATCCTTTTGTGGGGCCTGGTAGCGGTATTCACCGAAGCTGTTTTTGAAACTGGTTGTCTTTAGGGTAGTTGTCGATGTGATTTGTGCCACCGACTCTGGTATGATGCCATAGTATGCCAAAGCATAATGTGGACTGATATACGAGGGCTTGTATATCTGCCATCGAAATATTCGCCCATGCCAGGGATTCTGGCGTGGTCGGAGAAAGTGTATAGTCCGCGCCGCAATCGGAGCAGGTAGCCCTTACTGATCCAGTTGATCAAATTGTCGCGCCCATTAAACCAACATGGACGGTGCTTGAACGTAATCTGTTACCCACAGAGGTGCCTGTAAATGGTTGCGTCACGCGAAGCCGTCAACACGCCAAGTTTATGTTCCGCTTCAGACACGTGGTTGGATTGCGTGTGTTCTGAGTCTGGCACCATTCCGAATATAATCAAGCTCAACGGGGTATCTCCCGGCGATCGATTAACCACAGAACGCCAAGCTCTTCAGCCGTCGGTTTTTGAGGCGCTTTGCTGCCGTGTTCTTTTAGCCACCGAGAACACCGAGGGCACAGAGGATCGCAGAGCTTTTCCGGCAGTGTTTTTAGTCGGCCAAATGCCGAAGGATCATCCAACCACAACAGTATCGCCTCCTAGTGGATTCTCTGCTGCATCCAGTCCAAGGGCCTCTGTGCTCTCTGTGCGCTCTGTGGCTATGACAAATATCCAGAGGTGGAAAATATGTTCCGCGCACCTGGATGCTGCGACGGCGTCAGAGGACTGCCGCCCTCCATTGCGAACCCCGCTCGCAAAAACACTTTTCACGCAATCATGCCTCTGCTTGCAGGCTTGCTGCCGCCCACAATTCCAGCAGGAAAAATACCCGCTGCCAACTCTCTCCCACTACCTGCTTAAAAGGGAGGCGGTAAGAGGGAGATCGGGGTCGCGGGCGCCCATTGTGACGATTATGTCGCCGTGGCGAACGAGTTCGGAGATGCGTTCGATCACTGCTGGGTGGTCGGGCAGCAGTTCGCATTTCACGCCGTTTGCGATGAGGCGTTCGTAGAGTGCATCGGAGTTTATGTCGCGCTTTGCAGTGCCTCCGGCGTCGAACACTGGCAACAAAAAGAGCATGTCGTCCGGCCGAAGTGTTTCGGTGAACATTTCAACGAGGCTATCGAACATCTTAAACAATGGCCCGTAGCCATGAGGTCTCCACAGCGCCAGTACGCGCTTTGAACGAGAGCGGAGCGTTTCGAGCGAGGCGCGGATTTTTTCCGTGTTGTGCGCGTATTCGTCAATAACTCGAACGCCATCGCCGCGTATCCCCACAAGCTCCAGGCGGCGCTTTATGCCGCGGAATGTTGCCATCGCACGGATGCAATCATCTGTCGTGGCTCCGAGCTTTTCAGCCATGCGGGCTGCCTGCCATGCGTTGAGCGCATTGTGGCGTCCAGGATGTGGGAGGGTGAGGACTTTGCCACGGTAGAGAAATTCGCACGACCATTCGTGTTCATGGATTTCCGGCATGGGCTCGGTGTCGTAGCGGCCGTCGAGGACAAGTCCTGAAACGTGCGTGAGAAAGTTGTCGAAGATCTCGTTTGACTCGATCAGGCAGAAATGATCCGCTGAGCAGTTTGATATTATTGCGTGCTCAGGATTGAAGTTGAGTAGCGAGCGGTCGCTCTCATCCATTTCTGCAACGCAGAATTCTCCGCGGCCGTTGCGGACGGCGCCGGTGCGCATGCCAGAGTGCCAGTTGACGCATGGGGCGCCGTTGACGACGAACGGGTCGAATCCGGCCTCTTCCAGGATGTGCCCGAGCATGGCGGTGATGGTGGATTTGCCGCACGTGCCGGCGACGGCCACAAGCGTTTTTGGCGATATGGCGCGTGCCAGTGCCACAGAGCGGTGTATGACTTCGACGCCAAGGCGATTGGCGGCGAGAAGGTCGGTGTTGTCCGGCTCTATTGCGGAGCTTGCCACGACGGAGCGGACGTCTGGTGTTACGCCAGAGCCATCCTGCGGGAAAATCTGAGCGCCTTGAGAGCGTAGCGCGTCTAGCACAGGCAAGGGCTTGCCTTGATCCATGAAGCGTTCGGAGCCAGTGACCTCCGCGCCGATGTCCATGAGGGCTTCGGCAAGAGCTGACATCCCCACGCCTCCTATTCCGACGAGATGCAACTTGGCCATGATGTTTATACCTCTGATGATGGAATTGTGATCAGGCGCGAAGGCGTTGCGATTATGTTCATCGATACGTCATGCGCTTCATGCGGGATTGGGGTGGGGGATATCTGCCATTCGAAGGCGAGGCCGACAAGGCATGCGTCAGCGCGCCTGTTGGCGAGCATGCGGTCGTAGTATCCGCGTCCGTGCCCGAGGCGGGTGCCTGCTGTGTCGAACATGACTCCTGGAACAATTATAAAATCGAGGGTTGAAACATCAATGAGGTTTTTGACTGCCGGCTCGAGAATTCCGACTTTTGCAGGCACTAGCTGGCTTGCAGAATCAATCGCGCAGAATAAATACCCGGAGGTGGCGGAGTCCCATGCCGGAATCGCGACATGCTTGCCGAGTCGGAAGCATTCTGGGATTATGTCAGAGGTCGGAGCCTCGACGCCGTGCGCTGAATAGATCCCGACGTGCCCTGCTCTCTGAAATTCCGGTAAAGAAGCAATGGTCGGAAGGAAAGAGACTTCGACATCGGCTGCATGTAGCTCGCGCAGGTTGCGCGCTTTGCTGCGGAGTTGCGTCTTGTCGTTTTGCATCACCATTTTAGGCGAACGCCAAGGAGATACGTCATGCCCGACAAGTCTAAATCGGCCGTGAGTGTCCCTTTATAGCCTAGGAAGTCAACATCAAAGTCCAAAGATTCCTCGGTTATATCTGTGTATTTGGCTTCGGCAAAGACGCAGAGGTTCGGTATGCCGGCTTCGACGCCCAATACACCCCAATATCCAAATATGTTGTCTATATCCTCCTCGGCAGAAAATCCGCCTGAGGCAATCACATCGAAGCCTGGAATCACATAATATCCGACGCCTCCGCCTGCGTAGAAGGTCACTGGGTTTGCGGGAAGCGGGATCCTGGCTATGAGGCCGAGCTCCAAAGGGATTATGCAGAAATCCTCAAGCTCCACGGAAGCCGAATCCATGTTGTAATAAGCAGCCCAGTATTCGAGGTCGGGTATGACCGCGGACAGTTCATTTATCATGCCGCTTACATCGTCCAGCTCCTCAAAGGAGTCTGCGTATGCGCCTCTGAACTGGATTGAAACCTGCGGCAATATGTCGAA
Source organism: Lentisphaerota bacterium (assembly GCA_022837245.1). Lineage (GTDB taxonomy): Bacteria > Verrucomicrobiota > Kiritimatiellia > RFP12 > UBA3636 > JAAZFF01. Next base: position 3,568 of record JALHHX010000078.1, on the reverse strand, counting down.
CTCGAACATTCCGCCGACGATATCACCGTCGCCCAGCATATCGGTTTGCATTATGCCTGTGAAGGCGCCGAGAGAGTCGGCCTTTGCATCGGCGGCTGCGAGGAGTGCAATTGCGGCGATTGCGGCCGCCGCGATAGTGGAGTATATTTTCATATCACAGGGATTTTATTATATCGGTGAGTGTTTGTTCGAGAGTGTATTTGGGCGACCACCCCGTATGTTCGCGTATGCGTGAGATGTCGAGGCGCAACGAGGCATCGCTCGGACGGAAGAGGGCGGGGTCGACGGTTGTCTTGGGATCGGCGCCGACGATCCCTTTGATTGTATCGAGCAATTCGCCGATTCTGACGCGCGCGTTTGTGGTGATGTTGTATGCCTGGCCGTTCTGGCCGCGTTCTATGATGAGGCGGTATGCGCGCACGACGTCTCGCACGTCCGTGAAGTCGCGGATCGAATCGAGGTTGCCGACCTTCATCTCGTCGATTTCGCCTCGTTTCGCCGCGAGCACCTGCTTGGCGAAAGACACTGCCACGAAGCGATCCGTCTGGCCTGGGCCGGTGTGGTTCGCGGGGCGTGCAATGAGCGTTTGGAGCCCGTACGCGCCGTTGTAAGCCGACACGGCGTGTTCGGCCGCCACTTTGGAGATAGCGTACATCGACAGCGGCAGCAAGGGCGCCATTTCGCGGATTGGGACGTTGGCGGCGCGTATGGAGGTGACGGGGCCGTAGACCTGCGAAGTCGAGACCATCAGCATCCTGCAATCAGGCGCTTCGCGGCGTAGTGCCTCAGCCAAGTTCACGGTTCCGGCGATGTTGACGGTGAGCATTGTGGAGGGATCCTTGTCTCCGTCAGGAACATAGGATATCGCCCCAAGGTGTATGCATGCATCGGGGTGGACGTCGCGTACGAACGCGCGCAGCGCCCCGCGGTCGCGCAAGTCCACCTGCCTGTACCCGGGCAACGCCGACGCGGCGGAGGCATCGGCAGGTAAGGCGTCCGTAGTGAACACCTTGTGCCCATGAGATTCGAGTTCGCGGATCAAGTGAGCGCCGACAAACCCCGCGGATCCCGTTATAATCACGCGTTCACAGCGTGGGGATTCTCCTGATGAATCGTGGTTTGTGGCGGGAGTGGTTGTCATTTCAGACTACGACCGTATCTCGTTCTTGACGCGGATCAAATCGGCGTCCAGCATCATGTGTATGAGCTCCTCGAGCGTGGTTTTGGCTTCCCATCCGAGTTTTGCATGCGCCTTGGCGGGGTTGCCGAGTAGAATTTCGACCTCTGCGGGACGGTAGAACTTCGGGTCGATCACGACGTAATCGTTGTAATCGAGGCCGACGTATTCGAATGCGATTTTGCACATGTCCCGCACAGTGGTGGTGCGGCCGGTGGCGACGACGAAATCGTCCGGTTCGTCCTGCTGGAGCATGAGCCACATGGCCTTAACGTAGTCGCCAGAGAAGCCCCAGTCGCGCTTGGCGTCGATGTTGCCGAGCGAAAGTTTGTCCTGGACACCGAGTTTGATTCGGGCGACGGCATCCGTCACCTTGCGCGTTACGAACTCAATTCCGCGTAGCGGTGACTCGTGGTTGAAGAGAATGCCTGAGCAGCCAAAGATGCCGAAGCTTTCGCGGTAATTGATGGTCATCCAGTGCGCGAATAGTTTCGAGACGCCGTACGGGCTGCGCGGGTAGAATGGAGTAGTTTCGGACTGCATCGGCTCCTGGATTTTGCCGAACATCTCGCTTGTTGAGGCCTGGTAGAAGCGGGCTTGGGGCCGCACCTGGCGGAGCGCTTCAAGGATGTGGAGGGCGCCGAGACCCGTGGCGTCGGCTGTCAGGAGCGGCTGCGCCCAGCTTGTGGCGACGAAGCTCTGTGCTCCGAGGTTGTAGACCTCGTCCGCATCGGAGATGTTGAGCGCACGCGTTATCGATGCAATATCGGTCAAGTCGCCGTCGATCAGAGTGATTTTGTCGAGTACGTCAAGATATTCAAGACGCCATGTGGTAGGAGAGCTTCTCCGGGCTAGCAGGCCGTATACCTCGTAGCCTTTTTCGAGGAGAAATTTGGAAAGGTAAGCGCCGTCCTGGCCGGTAACACCTGTAATCAGGGCTTTTTTTGTCATTTTGTTTCTTTTTCCCTTAGTATGCGTTGGTTCTTAAATGGTTTTATCGTCATCGTCCCCCGCGCCGCCGAGTTCCCACAGGCGGCATAGAAATTCCGCCGCGCGTTTTACCGATGTCTCGTCGGTGCCGCGCGAGGGTTCGAGCACGAATGGGATGTCCTTGACGAGCAGGGGCGAAAATATTTTAAAATTCACAGTGCCGCCTTCGACTGGCGGCATATGGTGGTCCGAAGCGGCTCGGACCACGTCGTGGAGGTGCAGCCCGACGATCCGGTCTGAGAATCGTGACACGATCCCGGCGTGGTGGGTGAGTCCCAGATTGTGGCGGACTTGAGCGTGGCCGCTGTCGTGCCAGCATCCGAACGAAGGGGAGGGAAAACTGTCCAGCAGAATTTGCATTTCCGGTTCGTTGGGGATGCCGTCGTACGTTGGGAGGTTTTCCAGTCCGAGCGCGATCCCGAGCTTCTCGAAGTATGGGAGCAATTCGTTGAGGGACTCGCACAGAGTGTCCAGGTTGTCTTTGACGCGGCGGTCGCGTGCGGCCATCATCCGCTCCATGACCCTGGTGTGTTTCGGGGTGTCGAGCAGACCTTTGTCGGCAATTTTCTCCAGCTTCTTGACGTGACGGCGTATTGCCACTCTGCCTGCGTGAAGGACCACAGCCTTGGCACCGACGGAATACGCGAATTCGCCTGTTTCCTTCACTGCCTGGATGCCGCGTTTGGTGCCGTCCTTGTCGGACTGATTCGTGATGCTAAACAATTCCGGCCCTGTTTTTCCATCTATGGAACCAGGGCAAAAAGCGTGGACGCTGGACACTTCAACATGTCCGGCGTCCACCCATTCGCGGACTCCTTCCGCCTGCGCCCTTGTGAGGGCGTATCCTAGTTCAACGGAATCAAAGCCCAAGTCGCAAATTTCCCGGAGCATTCCGGCTGCGGCTTCGTGACGTGTTGAATTCCAGTTGGTGGATAGTGATAATCGCATTTTCCTATATGCGGGGCATTGTCTCCGCGAGTGCGGCGCGACGTGCCAGGCTACGGGCGCGCGAGCGTGCGCGAATTGACTTCTTGCGTTTCTTTTCGCAGGGCTTTTCGAAATAGCGTTCGGCGCGGAGTTGCTTTATAATGCCCTCCTTGTCCATCGCCTTTTTCAGACGTTTGATTGCCTTCTCTATTGCCTCGCCTTTTTTTACACGAATTTGTATCACGCTAGTCACCTCCTGTCATGGCCGGCGTCCGCAGTGCGGAGGTAATCGCCTTAAGCCACTCTCCCCTGACGGGGAAAGAAGGAAGCAGATTACCATACCACCGCCTTCCAGGTCAAGCCCGCTGAACTGGAACCAGGGATTCCAAATCATCTCTCCTCGCGCGTACCTCCCACATCCATTGAGTTTGCTTCGGCCCATGAGTAGTGGCACAACCGCCTCCAAAGCAGGCG
>JALHHX010000313.1 GCA_022837245.1 Lentisphaerota bacterium | reverse complement strand
ACCGCGTGCCGCGAGAAATTCGATTTCACGCGACAGGGACTTCTCCGCGATCTCCAACTGGTGTTCGTAGCTCAGGCGATGGAACACCAGCTTTTCGTTCACACGCGCGAAAATTTCCGGTCGCAGGGCTTGTTGCGCCCGCGTGAGGACGTGGCGTTCGAGCGTGGCGTCATTCGAGTGCTGGAGGCTCATCAATTCAGCAGAGCCGATGTTTGACGTGAGCCAGATGTAGAAGCCGCTGAAGTCCAGCGTCTGTCCCGTCGCCACCGTGATGCGTGCCGCGTCCAGTAGTTGCAGCAAGATGTCGAGCACACGCGGGTGCGCCTTCTCTGCTTCGTCAAAAAGGAGTGACCCTTCCGCCGCGCGTTCACGCACCGCGCCCAGATAGCCGACCTCACCGAGACGCGCACCGAGCAGCAGGCCCAGCGCTTCCTGATTCTGGAACTCGCTCATGTCGAAGCGGAACAGTTGGTTTGCGCCGAACATTTGCATTGTCGTCACCACGACAGTCTCCGTCTTGCCCACTCCCGTTGGCCCGAGCAGCAGAAAACTTCCGCGTGGGCGCGCGGGTTTGGTCAATCCGAGTTCACCACGCCGGAAGGAAGAGATGATTCGTGGCAAGACGTGGGACTGGCCGCGGATTTCGCGTGGAAGGAGGGAGTCCAGTTCGTGGAGCTTGGTGAGCTTCGTCAGGTCTGTCGTTTTGGTCATCCCTGAGTTGTAGCCCGGACTGAGCGCGCATGTTGTGTAGGACATACACCGCAGCTTCGCGCGCTTGTGAGAGAGTCATCGCGTGTTCGGCGGAGAAGCCGCTGAGACGACAGAAAAACAATAACACAAACGCGTATGAAGTTAATCAAACAGACCAGTCGAAAAGTCCGTTCGCGGCTGCCCTCGATCCTCATGGCCGCCGCCATCCTCACCCTCAACGCCATGCCGGCCTTCGCGCAGGCGTTCAACTCCACCGAACTGAAGACCGGTATCAGCAACAGCCTTGCCGTGATCATGATGTTTGGTTTTGTCCTTGGCATTTCCGCCGTCATCTACGGCGGGTTCGCCATTCGGCGCGGCGACGTTGACCAAGGCAAAATGAGCATCATCGGCGGTGCGATCATCGCGGCTGCGCCTGCCGCCGTGTTTGCCTTCTACAAAATCTTCGGCATTGACGCGAACAGCAGCGTCGGTGTCGGCAATTTCTAGTTCCCGCCGCCGACCCGCCACCTGCCGCCCCGAGCCGCCATGAAAACTGACCTCCGCCTCACCGATACCAACGCCGCCTCCGACTCCAAAGGCCGCACCTGGGGATTGGAGGGAGGTCTCTTCTGGTGGCTCGTGGGCGGCGTCGGCGCGGGCATCACGTTGTTCTTCGTGTTGCTCGTGCCCTTGAAGGCATCGTTTTTGACCTCCTTCGTCGTCGCCTTGATACCGATCGCACTCTGCCTCGCCTACATTTTCGGGCTGCGGCAGGGCAAACCGCCCGGATACGATCGGGACATTTTCGAGCGCTGGTTCTCCGGCAGTGGCTTTGCCCCGGAAGTCCGCACG
>JALHHX010000312.1 GCA_022837245.1 Lentisphaerota bacterium | reverse complement strand
CTCCCGCCACCCCGCCCGGGGCTGGAAATGGCGGGCTGGAAGCACCGTTCGCCAGGGTCGCTGGACTGGAAGCCGAACCCCCGGCGGCGCGGGCACCGGCAACCGTTTGTGGGGAAACGGGCGTCCGGCTAATCTATGCGGGACTGCGAGCTTTGGTTGAGTTGGGCTGGGCGAAAGCATGAGTTGTGCCATCTGTAGGCCTTGACGCCAGAAAGCGTCCGGAAAAATAATTAAAAAAGTTGCGAAACGAGTTGATGCGCTCAAGCGAATTGCTATAACGGTCTCGTCAGATTGAATCGCGGTCCAATAACAATAGAAGTACAGATAGAGATTCCATGAAGAGACTCATTGCATTCTTGTCCGCCGGCCTGTTTTTGGCTGCGGTGGGTGTCACCAGTTCCTACGGCCAGGCCACCAGCACGTCAACTTGGCTGGGGGGCTCCGCCCTGTTTAATGTTGCGGGAAATTGGAGCGGAGGCATTATCCCCAACAGCAGTGTCCTGTGCGTGTTCAGTGGCAGTCCGCCCAACACCACCATCACCATTTCCGCGTACAGCAGTCATAATAATGGATTGCGATTCGACGCAGGGGCGGCGGCTTTCACTTTTGTCGGCACCACAACCCAAGCCGCGACCGAAATACGCACGAGGGGTTCCGGCACCGGCGGTTTGGGCCAGGGCATCGTGAACAATAGCGCCAACCAGGTGACGTTTAACGCGCCGGTCAGATATTACAGCTTCGGCGCCGGGACTCTGCTGGCTAGCGAAATGTGTGTCATCAACGCCAACGGTGGCAATATAGCATTTAATACAGCCACGTGGGGCAGTGCCAACCCCGCTCTCAGTGGGCACGGCGGCACGCTCCAGTTTATTGCGGCCAGCGGTAAAACAATTACCGTGGGTGCCGCCACAACGCCCGGGATCATTGCAACCGGTGGCGCCGGTGGCGGCGGGTTGATCAAGGATGGCGCTGGCACCCTGGTTCTGAACGGGACCTCCGCCAATACTTATGGCGGGCCGACCACCGTTAACGCCGGAACGTTGACGGCGGGCAAGGTCAACGCCCTGGGGGCGGGGACCGCTCTCAATGACTTGACCATCAACGGCGGCACGCTGGGCATTGGCAACTTCAATCAGGCTGTGGATGGGGTGACGGTTGCCGGCGGCACGATTACCGGTGGCTCCGGCACTTTGACCGGAACCAGCTACGCTCTCCAGAGCGGCACGGTCAATGCAAAGCTTGGCGGGTCAGCCGCCGTGACCAAGACCACGGCGGGCACGGTGACGTTGAGGTAGTGCAGCAGGACGCAGGTGGCGAGCACGGCCGACGTCCAGACGACGGTCGCGCGACGCAAGGGGCCGTGCAGGCTCAGCAAGGACAGGCCCAGCACGACTGCGGCCAGATCGAGCGACAGCCGTGCTTCCGGGCGTGGCCACAGCGTCGGCCAGGCGTTGCCGAAGCTCAGCAGCAGGTTCAGCACGACAAGCGCGACAAGGGCCTGGCGTAGGGCGCGACGGGTATTCATCGCGTCCCTCCGCCCTTGCGGGCGGTCGGCGG
>JALHHX010000311.1 GCA_022837245.1 Lentisphaerota bacterium | reverse complement strand
TCTTCCCAGGGCGACTGGACTCGCGACCCATTCGCGCTGAAAGCGCAGGGCGATTTCTCTTTCTGCGAGGGCGTCAACCGGATAGTATTCCACACGAGTCCGCACCAGCCATGGGTTGATCCGCCGCGCTTTCCGGGGATAGTTCTCGGCAACATCGGCACGCACTTTGGCAGGCAGGTCACGTGGTGGAGCAAGAGCGCACCCTACATAGACTATCTCGCACGCTGCCAGCACATGTTGCGGCAGGGCGTGTTTCAAGCCGACTTCTGCTTCTACAATGGCGGCGGCGCGCCATGGCGCATGGGGGCGCGCAAGCCGCCGGCGGGATACGATTTCGATTGGTGCGACACTGAGGCGCTACTGAGCATGACGGTCGAAGACGGGCGCATCATTCTGCCGTCCGGCATGCGCTACCGCGTGCTAGTGTTGCCGGATATTCGAGAAATGCCGGCGGAGGCGCTCCGCAAAATATGCGATTTGATCGACGACGGCGCGGCGGTTGCCGGCGCTCTCCCCGAACGCGTCGGAGGACTCGGCAACAGAGATGAAGCAGAGCTGATCGCAAGGGCAAATAATGCGTGGAAGAGCCAGAATGTCTATTCCGATGCTGTGGCTTTTGTGGCAGAGTCCGGACTCCGCCACGATTTCGTATGCGACGACCAGTCTGTCAAGTTCATACACCGCGCGGATGGCGATGCGGAGATTTATTTTTTGGCTTCGCCGGAGGAGGAAGCGCATACGGCGCAGTGCGAATTCCGGGTGACCGGACTCCTGCCGGAATTCTGGGATCCAGTCAGCGGAGAGATAGCGATGGCGGACGACTGGGATGTTCTCGGAGGCGTCACGCGCGTGGCGGTGCCTTTCGATCCCGTCGGGTCAGTGTTCGTGGTGTTCCGCAAGCCAACGGAAAAGCGCGGGGGCCGCCCGGGCCCGGCGCCGGAATGCCTGGAGGTTGAGATCGCAGGGCCATGGCACGTGTCCTTTGCAAAAGGGTGGGGCGCGCCGGAGTCGATTGAGCTGGAGCGCTTGATCTCATGGACCGACCACCCGTTGGATGGAGTCCGCTATTTTTCAGGGACGGCTACCTACCGCTGCAATTTCCAAAGCGAAGCGGCGTCTGGTCGGGCCGTGCTGGATCTTGGCTCGATCGCGAACATCTGCGAAGTGCGCCTCAACGGCGTGGACTTGGGCATACGCTGGAAGCCGCCGTTTCGGTTTGACGCCACGGCGGCCTTGCGCGAGGGCGGAAACTCGCTTGAGGTGGACGTGGTGAACCTCTGGCCAAACCGCATGATCGGGGATGCGAAACTCCCGGAGGATTGCCTTTGGAAGGGACCGCGCCTGATGGAAATACCGGAATGGCTGCTGCGGGGAGAGGCGAGCCCGGCGGGGCGCGTGACGTTCTCCACGTGGAAGATATGGGGGCCGGACGATGAGCCCCTGCCCTCGGGGCTTCTCGGGCCAGTGCGCCTGCTTTTACTAACAGAATAGATATCACTAGCATCCCATAGTGGTCAGGAAACGGGCAAGCCGCCCCCTTTCCCCCTTGTGTTTATTGGGGTTTTGGCGGGTTCCAAATGCTGTTTTAAAAG
>JALHHX010000310.1 GCA_022837245.1 Lentisphaerota bacterium | reverse complement strand
GGGCCCAGGGGACGGGCTGCGCCCTTCCCCTCGTACCCCTTCCCGCAGTTGATGGCTGCTGTGTCTTCTCCGCTGGTCCATTTGATATTGCAATTTCCAGCGCGAATTGGCGCATTAGTTAGTTCTTGATTGCAAAGCACATCACACTATATAATACCGCACATGTGTTTTATACGTTGCAGAGCGGGTGCCAGGCCCGGACGGGGAGGCGATGCGGCGGGGCCGATGGCGTTCGCGCTGTTCGCTTTCGTTATGGCAGGATGCGCCTCGCCCACGACCGGCAGGGTGCGGGACGCCCATCTGCTGCAAACGGGGGCAGAGGACGCACGCCGGATTGAATCCGTGGAAACGGCTGGGCCGTTCTACGAGCGCGTCGCGACGTCCGACGGCGGCGTAAGGGAATCGTATCGGCCGCTGCTCTACACCCGCATTGAGGCGGAAGGTGGCGACGCCGTCCGTCGCGAGGTGCTCTGGCCTGTTTACGACTCCAGCCGCAGAGTGGATTCGCTGACGTGGCGTTTTCTGATCTGGTTCGGGTACGACAAGGACACGACGCAGCCGGACAGCTACGGCAGGACGTGGCTTTTCCCGCTCTGGTTCAGCGGCACGACGAAGGAAGGGCAGGACTACGCGGCGCTCTTCCCGGTTTACGGGACGATCCGCGACATGTATTTCGACAGGATACACTTCACCCTGTTCCCTATATGGGTGGAATATGACCGCGGCACCCATTCGACGTGGAGCGTGTTGTGGCCGATAATCAGCAAGACCATTGGCGAGAAACGCAACGGCTTCAGGGTGTTCCCGTTCTATGGGCAGATGGAGCGCAAGGATCTGGAGAAGACGAAGTTTGTGCTGTGGCCGTTCTGGACATCGGGAGAATATTACAACCGCAATCCCGGCCGGTCCTGGATGCTTTTCCCGATAGTGGGGCGCGTGGAACGCGAGTCGGAGTCGTCGTGGCTTGTGATACCGCCGTTCTTCAACGTCACGCGCGGGAAGGGCAAACTCGACTACTACCGCAAGATAAACGCACCATGGCCTTTTGTCCAGATCCACGACGGCAAGGACTGGCACAAGCGATATTTCTGGCCGATTTACACGCATAGGTACGACGATGCCGGCGACTACAGCGCACGCACGTACCTGTGGCCGTTCTTCAACTTCCGCGCAGCCAAGCGCGCGGGGTTGAGCGAGCAAACGCGTTCGGCGCTGCTACTTTACGCCGATTCCGACATTAGGCGCGACTCGGATGGCGACGGCGTCTACGAAACGCAGGTCGAGCAGTACAGCAGGCTATGGCCGCTATATTCCCATCGCGCCGACCCTGTTAATTCATACTTCAAGTTCCCGGATTTAAGCTTTTCAAAACGCACGGGGGCGCTTGAGCGCAACCTGCTTGGCATGTTCACGCTCTACACGCGCGGCGTTTCGGAGGAGACTCAACGCGTGGATCACGAAGCGCTGTGGGGAGCGTTCCGATATGGCAGCGGCGAGGATTACAGCGCGTTCAGGGTTTGGCCGATCTATGATTACGCCAAGGAGTCGGGCGAGTGGAGCTGGTCGGTGCTCGGTGGGCTTATCGGCAGGTCGG
>JALHHX010000077.1 GCA_022837245.1 Lentisphaerota bacterium | reverse complement strand
CAGGAAAAATCCATTGAAGCGCTGCTTCGCGTTTGCAACACCCTTTACCTTGCCTTCAGTCTGCTCGTCGCTTTTGTTCCCGTCGGCGTCAACTACTTCGCTCTCCGCATATGCCCCCTCAATCATCATGTCCAGAATGGTCTTGTTGATCGTGGTTCCCGTTTCAATCCTGCCGGAATATGAGTCAGATTCTGTATTGCCGGATTTTGACGACAAGCCCAGAGATATTTTGAAGAACGAGTCAGACGCTTCGTCCTCCGCCGTCGGGGCGGCGGGTGCAGTCATTTCCGCAACAGGAACTTTCTGGCCGAATGCCAATGTGAACGATAGAATTCCGGTGCTAAGCGCCATTAAGGTTTTTTTCATTATTTTGTTTTCTGCCGCCAGGTTTTCGTGTGGTTTTGTTGTGGACTGTCCGGTTCAAGGTAGGCGGTGTTCCCAGGAAACGTCCTGTCCGCAATCACATGCCGTAGTAAAATATAATGTAATGCAAAAATATGCAATCCCCAAAATAGCACCCGCGAAGTCCTTGCTGATGCCGCGCAAGCCCCACGCGCAGCCAACATGGCTAGGGTTGCGTGCTTATCCAGGAGGTGCCTGCCGCAAAGAGCGCCGAGTCTTGCCCAGTTTTCTTTCAACTCGAAAAAAGTGGCCTCAGAACGTGCGCTAAAAAGCGCCCCTTCCCAAGGGCGTGAAACCTTGTTTTGCCAAAAATGGCGTGGATATGGTACTATCCCGACTTCACGCAACGCTTCCTGCGGGGCGGGTAGGGGATCTACAGGAAAGGGGATAATATTATGAGGCCGGTGGCACTTATCATCAGGGACGGATGGGGTTTGAACGACAAGGTTGAGGGCAATGCCGTCAAGGCGGCCAGAACGCCAAATATCGATGGGTTCAAGGTGAAATACCCTTGGACGACGCTCGATGCATGCGGCGAGGCTGTAGGCTTGCCGGACGGATATCAGGGCTCCAGCGAGGTCGGCCACCTCAATATGGGCGCGGGGCGTGTCGTTGTGCAGGAACTAAAGCGCATCGACGATGGGCTTTCCTCAGGCGAGCTTTTCGAGTCTCCAAAATGGAAGGGCTTCATGGCGGCGTGGATGAACGGCAAGGGCAAACTTCATCTGATGGGGCTGCTGCAGGACGAGGGCGTGCATGCGCACCAGGAGCACCTATTCAAAATCATGCGCCGTGCGCGGGGGACATGGCCCGGGGGTGAGATAATCTTACATCCGTTCCTCGACGGACGCGATACACCCCCGCGCAGCACGCTCGAATACATCGGGCGCCTGCAAAATGAAATGGACGCGATCGGCAACTGCCGTATCGGAACGGTCATGGGGCGTTATTACTCGATGGACCGTTCTAAAAACTATGAGCTTACAAGCCGAGCCTACGACACGCTCGTGATGGCGGAAGGACGGAAGGCCACTGACGCCGTTTCGGCCGTTAAAGAATGCTACTCGAAGGACAAGACGCCCGACGGCGTCGATATGACGGACGAGTACATCCTGCCATACGTCATAGGCGGCTACGACGGAATGCACGACGGCGACGTGGTCATGCACACGAACTACCGCCAGGACCGCGCGATCCAGCTCACACAGGCATTTGTAAGCGACGACTATCCCGGCATGCGCAAGGCGCGCCCAAAGCTGACGTATCTCGGATTTACGCGGTACTGGGATCAGTTCGAGGATTACCTGCTGGGCGCAATGGGAGGCGACGGCGGCATGGACAAGTTGCTCGGCGAGGTGATCGCCGACGCCGGTCTGCGTCAGCTGCGCATCGCCGAGACGCAGAAATTCAGGCACGTTACAAGCTTCTTCAACGGCAAATCCACCACGCCTTACAAGGGGGAGGACGACATCAACATTCCGAGCCGCTTCGACCCCGCCACCTTTGGCAGTCATCCGGAAATGGACGCGTATACAGTGACGGACGATTTATTGAAGCGTCTTACGGATAATCCGTACGCGTTCATCGCCTGCAATCTCGCCAACTGCGACATGGTTGGCCACACGGGCGACATGAAGGCGGCGGCGAAGGCAGTCGAAGTCGTCGACGAATGCGTTGGGCGGCTAGTGAAGCGCCTGTTGGAGCTTGACGCGAAAATTCTCGTGACTGCGGACCACGGCAATGCCGAGCAGATGGTGGATTATGTGACTGGCATGGTCAAGACGAGCCACACGCTCAATCTCGTGGAATGCATCTACATCGCCAACGATGCTGCCGGCGTGAAGCTTGTGGAGCGCGGGGTGCTATCCGACATAGCTCCGACTGTTCTTGAGCTTCTTGGAATCAGCAAACCTGCGGAAATGACTTCTCGTAGCCTTATTGCCAAGTAACACGTGTGCGGCCGGGCAACAGAGGCGTCGCGAAAAGAAAGATGGGATTGTTAAAGACAACTGCAAAAACGTTCATGCGTGCTGCCGTTCTCGCCGCGCTGACGGCGGGGGCATGCCTTGACGTGGATGCGGCTCCGCCAACTAAAGCTTCGATCTCGGAGCGGCGCGTGACTGTGTTGAACAACTACAGGAGCCCGAAGAACCGTCAGCGGCCAGCGCGGAAGATGACCCGGTACATAATCCTCCATACAACGGAGGGGCCCGCCCGCGGAGCGCTTGACAAGCTAAGCGCCAACGGCGAATGCCATTACGTCGTCAACACCGACGGCAAAGTCTATGCAATAATCGACAGGAAGCGCGTCGCCTACCATGCGGGGCTGAGCATGTGGGACGGGCAGACGGGGCTTGATTCCGTTTCCGTCGGCATCGAGGTTGTGGGTTTTCACAACAAAAAACCGACCGAGGCCCAATATTCCTCGCTCCGGCTTCTCATCGGCGAATTGCAGGGAGCCTACAATGTTCCGGACGAAAGGGTGCTGACTCATTCCATGATCGCGTACGGCAACCCAAACCGGTGGCAAAAAAAACGACACCGCGGACGCAAGCGCTGCGCCATGGTGCTTGCCGCGCCCGAGGCCAGGGCAAAGCTCGGACTCTATAAAAAGCCGCTTTACGACCCCGACGTCAAGGCCGGGCGCCTTGTCGACGCCGATCCCGAGCTGAGTAAAATCTTGTACCAAAAGGGGCCGGTTTTCATGTCGCCGGCAAAAGGCGACCCTTACGTCATCGGTTCTGGCAGAACTGCCTGGGACATCGCCCGCGACTTGTACCGTTCGCGCGACACCGTATATGTTTTCCCCGACGGAAGCAGAAAAAACGGCGCTGAAATCAAGAACTGGAAATCCATGCCGGCGGGCACGCGTGTTGAGCTAGGCGGCACGACTGAGAACCTGATGGAGGGGTTGCTCACAATCGGCGTAGACGGCACCGCATCGGAACTGGGAGGCGACGAGGTTGCTGCCTCTTCCACTTTTTATTTCCCGCCTGGCGGCGGCAAATACCATATTGGGAGTTCCCTGACGCTATCCAAAATCGACGAGCTACCCCAGGGCACTAAAATGCTCGTCGGCTACAAGGTTGGAGGGCCGGTTTCGGCTCGCAATCCCGTCTTCAACATCTGCAGCGTCAAGTGGAACAGGCCGGACACTTTTTATCTCGACAAGAACGGCAAGATAACATCAGGCGATGCGATCGATGAAAAGAACATATCCGCAGGCACCATGGTCTTCTACCGCTAGATGTTTGACTTCAAGCACCTTTTTGGATAAAATCCCTTCCGTATAAACAGGCGGTTTAGAAAATTTACAGAGGCGGAGATGCAGGGATCATGAAGAAGACTTTTTCGCGTAAACATATCGCAACGTTTCTGGCGGTGGTGTTTTCGTTATGTGTCTTTTTCATCGCCCTGTGCCTTATCAAGGTTCCCGGTAACATAACTGGAAAGAGTTTCGCAGGCAACGCCGCGATAGCATGCGTGTGGGTGGCCGGGTTATTCTGCACGCTGAAGTGTTCGTTGTGGATTAAGCGCCGTTGTGAAATCCCATTGACGACGTCTGGCGCCGGCACGCCGGCGCCGCCTCACGTTTGGATTTTCGCCTTTGCGGCCGGTTTGTTCGCGCTTCTGCTCGGCAAATACATAACGCCCTTCTATTTTCTCAAATGGCCGATTAGTTTTTCGGAACCAGGCGGAAATCCGAAGGCGTTGAGCCTTCTGTTTATCGCCCTTTCATGGGTGGCCGTGCCGTTTTTTGTTTTCTGGAATCCCAAATGCTGGGTGCCAAAGGTTTTGGCGGCGGGGCTTTTCATAAGTGAGCTTCGCAGCTGGAAACTGCTATTCAAGCGCACGGGATACACCACGCCTTATTCAGACGACCACCCCTCGTTCCTGTTCCGGATTTCGGAGTTTTTCGGATCTTTCCCTTGGCGTGAAAACTTTGTGCCATACTGGAACGCCGGTATCGTAAACAGTGTTATAACTTCGTCCGGCACTCCGGGGATCGCTATTTTGGGAGCGCCGCTTTTCCTCTTCATGGAGCCGCATGAGGCGATGCCGTACGTCTTCGTCTTCGTCTTCATATTTTTCATCCCATGGATGACGGTATGGGGCTTGCGAACTGCGGGCATGCCGCCAACGGCCTCCCTCGTCGGCGGGATACTGGTGTTTAGCGCGGATCATTTTTATTTCAAGTGGCTTTTGCACTTCGGCACAGTGGGCGCGATGCTCTCGGGAGCGCTGCTGCCCGCGGCATTCGCTTTTTTGTACGCTGCGCTTCTGCAGCCGAAGGCGAGGTTCTCCACCTACGTCGGGTTGGCTGTTTCAATCTTCTTCATGGTTCAATGGCCTCCGATGATGTTGCTGGGCTTGCCAATGGGGCTGATCGTGCTTTTCCATTTGCGCCGCTGGTGGCCATCAAAACGGCATGTCCCGTTTCTCTTAACTTGCATCTTTGTTTTTATACTGATTTTGCCGACAATCGCCGGTTCAATTCTTGGCAAATCTGTCATGGGCTTTGTGCTTTCAACGGATTCTGGCGCGGAGAAGGGGTTTGGCGCAATATCAAAGGTCGCCGGCGCGGTGCTTCATAAAATTGTGCTCAACATCAATCCGATACTTCTTTTTGCCGGATTTGGCGGCCTGCTGGTAATGCCCTCTCGCCGACTACGCAGCGGGCTTGCACTGGCGCTCGTGTTCGTGGTTGCTGTGGCGGTGCTCGGTCCAGTTTATCTTCCTAATATGCAACTCGAGCGTATGGCTATGGAGGCTTCAGCACTCATGACGATACCGGCCGCTTATGTGGCAGGAAGAGGGCTCGGCACCTATACGCCGCGCGCATCCCCCGCTCAGGGGGTTTACCTCGCAATGCTGGTGTGCAGCCTCGTCAATACGCCGAAGTTCTACGGCGCGCGCGGCGAGGTGCGCTATTATGGCATGCAACCCTTCGTCGCAGATTTCACCACGTGGATAACAGATAATGTCCCCGAGGACGGACGCCTTGCTTTTGCGGGGCCAGCCGTCCATGCATATGGCTGGGGCCATACTGCCTACCTGCCAATGCTGGCGGACCGCGAGATGATGGGGTGCGACTACTACGGTTTCCCGCCCAAAATGGTTGAATATGATTACCCTCCGCGCTCATCGCGCGCAATGCCGGGCGGGATGCACCGCTACATGGTGTTGCGGGGCGCATCGCATGTCGTTGCGTATGAAAAGAGGTATATTGACTATTTCCGCTCCAAGCCATCTCTCTTCCGAGAAGTTGCGACCCTGAGTAATCCTGCAGCCACAAAAAACAATGTCTTTGTTGTTTTTGCGATAATTGGAGCTGAAGGGAGATTCCAGGAGGGTTCCGGTGAAGTGCGCGCCACATTCAATAAGATCGATGTGGGATTCAACGCCACAGTGCCGGAGCGTGCCGTGATAAGGTACAACTGGAACGACCGATTAGAAACAAAACCACCGGCGAGGATTTTCCCCGTCGATACGGGTGAAGGCGTCGTCTTCATCGGCATCGAGCCGAACGGCGAGAAAAATGTGAAAATCCGTTACCGGAGCGTTTTCTAATGAACAAGCAAACTGGCATCGACTATCTCCGGGATGACACCTCCGCCTCTTCGGGGCGCTGGAAAAAGCGCTGCAGGCGCTGTGGGTGGATTTTCATGGTGCTGTCTTTGCTGGCGCTTGCGGCCGGGATCGCGGCCCGCATTTACGGAGCTTGGCTCTACGCGCTCGACGACAATATGGATTACGCAGTCGTGGTGCTCATGGTGCGGCACATTGTGGCGGGCATTGACTTTCCTGTGTTTTTTTACGGCCAGGGGTACATGGGCTCGCTTGAGCCACTCGCAAGCGCGGCACTCGGGTTTATATTCGGCCCGACGCCGTTTGTGGTTTGCCTTGGCACGGCCCTGGTGGCGTCCCTCATGCTAGTGGCAGTGTGGTGGATGACATATCGCATAGGCGGTTATTTGGCTTCCTTGATCGCAGTGTCCCTATGTGCGATAGGCCCAGTTGGTTATTTTCACTATATGTCATCTCCACGCGGCGGCTATGCGCTTTGTCTATTGCTTACCGTATTGCTTGTTCGTGAAGGTGTTTTCCTTGGCGACGCCAACACGCCTTCGGGGAAGAGAGAGGCCCTTGGATTCTTCAGGGCAGGCCTAATTGTAGGGCTCGGTTTCTGGAACTTCTGGCTCGTCGTCCCAGCAGTGGCAGCGGCGGGCCTTTTGATCATCTCCCGAGTGCGTATACGCGTATTCCGGCCACGCGTTTGGATACCAGCAGGGTGCGGTTTTGCTCTTGGAAGTCTTCCGTGGTGGGTTTGGAATATCATGAATTCATGGGCTTCTCTTAGCCCGGGTTCTGGTACGGCAGTCACTCTGGCCAAGAGCATCTCGACAGCCAAGATACTATTCTGCCAAAGGTTTTTCAGATTCGTGAGTTTTGGTCTCGACGGATGGACGGAGAAGGCGACTTTGGCTATATTGCTGTTCCTTCTCGTTTTGCCGGTTCTCGCCTTGGCCTTTTGCCCCCGAGCGCGTTCACGGTCGCCGAATTACAGGCTTGCCTCGTTCCTGATACTGTATTCCGCGTTTCTGTTTGTGTTTTATGTGTTTTCAGAATTCGGGACGTTCAACACTACTCGGTATCTGCTACCTTTGCTCCCATTGTGGGCAATCTGGATAGGCTGCGGGATCGGGAGTCTCGCCAAGACGTGGCATTGTGTGGACTCTCCCACATCGGGGCCGAAATGGGTGCGTGCCGCTGCGGCGGCTGGCACCGTGCTGGGGTTCACCGCGGTCGGACTTCTGGTGGCGTTTGGTTGCCTCAGCCTCAAAGTCCATAGACAAAAAGCCTTCTCAAGCAGAACTTTGCACGCGGCTTCGCAAGAGCTTGCCGCCAATCCCTCCGCCATGCGGCCGATGTACGGGGAGTTCGTGCATTTCGGTGTGAACTGGGCGACCGAGGGAAAGGCATGCCTCGTCTCGCCCAAATTGCCGCGCTACCACCCATATTTGGTCAAGCTCGAGAACGAGGAGTCGCCTGGCGTATTTTCGAATATGGACAAGTTCACGCACTTTCTGGCAAGCACCGCAACCGAAGCTCAAATTGCATTCGCAGGCAAATACAGCTACATATACAACGCCGCCGCGCCACCGTACCTGCTGACGCCGATAGACTCCGGCGGAATAGAAACGGTTGTCGATGGTGCAGGGCGTGAATGGACGGAGCAGCTGCTTGATTCGAACGGCGGGAGCTACGCCGCTCTGGCACCGTCGGGAAACGGAAACGAGTGCGACCTCGTTGTCAAGTTCCGGCGTCCCACGCGTACGGTCGGCATAAGGATGATTGTGCGCGACGACAATCCACTAGTGCATTCCCGGGTTTTGAGCCGGAGCGGCGGGTCGGGGGAATGGCGTGAGCTTTCCCCGGGCTGCCAGCAGCGCGAATGGCACTGGTCTGGGCCGCGTTTCTACAACCGTGGCGCGAGCCACCGCACGGAAATCCTTTTCAAGGAGGAGGCCGAGGTCAAGGAGCTGTGCCTAAAGCTTCAAGCGCGCTCGGGCGGAACGGGGCTTTACATCGAGACGTTGCAGGCGGTGGCCGCCGGTCCGCCTCGTGGAACCGTGGACATCGCGGCCGTCGCCCAATCCTTGCGCGGCGTGGGAGTAGAGCGTGTTTTCGCCGACCGCTGGTACGCCAATGAACTGCACAGGCTGCTTGGAGAGGAAATTTGGACGTCCCGCGAACCTGAAATAACCGGCGAAGAACGGTGGTGGGTCAACACGGCTCCGGCGGTTCATTCAACAGCCGTGGTGGTTCTCGATGGAGAAGCAGAGCGGACACGCTCTGTTTTCGCGGATGCCGAGGTGGGCGTCGTGGAAAGCAAGGCGGGCGGCATGACTATATTCAGGCCGGTCGCGGAAACCCCGCGCCCCGAGTCTGAGGGGGCCCTGTGTTTTTACGGAGGGCAGCTCATGTGCAACCGTCCCATGGACATCGGGGTGGAGTTGATGCCGGGCACGGCGGCGTCATTCCCCAGGCTGGGTCTGAAGCTGCTCGGCTTAATGCCTGTCGAATACGACAATGGAGCGGCGACGATTTCGATGATATGGGAGAAGGATGGGGGCACCGCTGGTGAAGGAAATGCGTTTATTTTCCTGCATGCTCTTGACGCGGAGGGGAAAACAGCCTTCCAAACGGATAGGGTTTTCGCGAGAAACACACGTCCCTTTCCTACGCCCAGTCCGTCCCGGTGGCTGACCACGTACGTCATCGAACCGCTCCCGGACACTCCGCCGGGAGAATACAACCTTGCAATGGGGCTTTGTCGCCCCGGGCTTTTCTCAAAGTGTTTCGAGATGGAATCGGAGGATGCGCCGGTCGACAAAAGACGAATCCTTTTGCCGGTCAAAATAAATGTTGCAGATTAGGAGCTTGACCTGCGGGCGGAAATAATGGAAAATAAGCAGTTCTTTTAGAAGAGATACGTAAACAAACCATATATTAAGAGAGAAACTATGAGCGCTAACAGATTTTTCATGGGTATTTTCGTTGCAATCGCCGCCACTGCGTTTTCTGGCTGTTCCGATTCCAAGACACCCGCCGCAGAGCAGGCTGAGGCAGACGCGCCAGCCGCAGAGGCAGATGTGGCAGTCGCTGATGTTGAAAAGGCGACTGTTGCGGAGCCAGTAGCGGCTGTTGCTGACAATTCTGTTTCCGTTATGGTCGACAATGAACCGGCCGTGTCGCGCGCGGAAGTTGACTCGGAGGTCGATAGGTACTTCGAGGCGAACGGGCAGATGATCCCGCCCGAGCAGGTGCCGGAGGTAATGGCGCAGATCCGCAGTTCCGTCATAGACCAGCTGACGCTCCGGTATCTGCTTGACCGCGAGGCGAAAAAGGAGGGCTTCGAGGTATCCGACGCAGAGCGCGACGAGCAGTTCGCGCAGATCTCCGGCGGTGTGTCCATGGAAGACGCAGCCGCGGGGTCTGGTATGACAGTGGGGAAATTCGGCGAGATGCTTACGGCGAAATTCAGGATCAACAAGCTGCTGAAAAGCAAGGTGGAGAATCTACCGGAGATTTCGGAGAAAGAGGCCAAAGCTAAATTCCAGGAGATGCTTGAATCGAATCCGGAGGTGGCCATGACGCCGGAGTCGGTTTCCGCCTCTCATATTCTCGTGTCAATAGACGAGGATACGAATGAAGAGCAGGCGAAGCTGAAGATAGACGACATTTACCAGATGCTTGTGCAGGCTGACGGAACCAATTTTGTCGCGCTGGCGGAAGAGCTCTCCGATTGCCCGAGTGGAAAGAGCGCCGGCGGTAGCCTCGGCACGTTCGGCCGCGGCAGGATGGTGAAGGAATTTGAAGATGCCGCCTTCTCACAGGAGATTGGCGTGATAGGGGCGCCAATCAAGTCGCAGTTCGGGTATCATATCGTTAGAGTCGACGACAAGAAAGAGGGTGCCCCCGTCAAGTTCGAGGACGTAAAGGAGATGCTCGAGATGAGTCTGAAACGTGAGCGCGACGACAAAGTTCTAGGCGGATTCTTCAAGAGTCTGCGCGATGTGGCGAAGATTGAAAACCTCGAGTCAGCGGTCTATTCCGCGCCCGTGATGGCAGTGCCAGTGACGGAGGATGAAGCCGCGTCGGCGGTTGAGGCGGCGGAGGAGTCTGTCGCCGATGTGGCGGAAGCCGCTGAGGAAAAGGCCGGCGCGGCTGTTGAGGCGGCGGAGGAGGCTGTCGCCGATGTGGCGGAAGTCGTTGAGGAGAAGGCCGGCGCGGCGGTTGAGGCGGCGGAGGAGGCTGTCGCCGATGTGGCGGAAGTCGTTGAGGAGAAGGCCGGCGCGGCGGTTGAGGCGGCGG
>JALHHX010000309.1 GCA_022837245.1 Lentisphaerota bacterium | reverse complement strand
TTTAATAGTTGGGATTTTGTACCAGTATGCCGTTCGACTTGTCCACCTCGTTCTGGGGAAGGGGTAGTAGCGCATGTTTTTCCTGATAGCCGGTCTTGCCGGCGGCATGCAGTACCTCGCGGGCGATGCCCCAGCGTACCAGGTCATAGAAGCGGTCGAACTCCATGCCCAGCTCTACCCTGCGCTCGTGGCGGATGGCTTCGCGCATCACCGTCTGGTCGGCAGTGGTTACCTTGGGCAGGATGGATGCATTTGTTCCGCGTGCACGGCTCCTCACCATCTCCAGATAATCGCCCGCCTCGGCGGTACGTCCCAGCTCGTTGGCAGCTTCAGCTGCCATCAGCACCACGTCGGCATAGCGAATGATGCGGATGTTGTACCAGTAGCCCCCCTTGCTATAGGTGGCCCGCAGACTGGGGTTGGTGTAGGCCTTCTTGTTGTAGTATTTGTTGATCACATCGGCGTTGGCGATCGGTTTCTCGCCGTAGGGCTGGTTGGTCGGGATGGAGGAAGGATCGCCTCCGGTCTTGATGAAGTAGAGCAGCGTTTCATTCTTACGGGGATCTCCCTCTTCAAATGCCCCTGCCATCAGTTCTGTGGGGGTGTGCCAACCCCATCCGAGGTTCCATTCGCCGGCACCCCTGACACCCTGTACCTGTGCAAACTGGCTGCCTATGTCGTTCGAACCGGGCTGGGAGGCGGTAGCGGTACACTGCAATTCAAACACCGACTCACTGCTGTTCTCTCCGGTCTCGCGGAAGATCTGGTTGTAGGGGGTGTTCAGGTCATAGAGCCCCGACAGCATTACATCGTGTGCAGCAGCATACATATTGTTCCAATCGCCACGCATCATATAGGTGCGTGCATGCAGTGCCCGTGCAGCACCCCAGGTGAGCCGTCCGGTATAGACCGGAGTCCATTCCTGCGGCAGATGTGCTTCAGCAGCCGTAAGATCCGCGTCGATAAGGGCATAGATCTCGGCGGCGGGTGACTTGGGGATATTGGCCTCCTCGGCATTCACGATCCGGAAATCGATCTTGGGTACATCGCCGAAGGCACGTACCAGGTTGAAGAAGGCAAACGCACGGAAGAAATGGGCCTCTGATCGGTTGATCAGGTCACCCTCCGAGAGGGTACCCTTGTCGGCTTCGCTCTGTGCGATGTCGTCGAGGATCTTGTTGGCCAGGATGATGATCTCGTAGTTGGCGGTCCAGTAGGAGCCGATCAGCCCGTTGGTGGCAATATACTCAAAGTCGTCGAACATCCTGCCGTGGGCGGCACCGTCGGAAGCAGTACTGCCCTTTTCCGCATCTTCGGAACGGAAGGAGTGAATGGCCAGCGCCGTGGTGCCGGAGGTGACATGAAAGCCGCGAATTTTGGCATAAAGGGTGAACACATCGGACTGAAAGGAGCCGCCGCTACCTTCGTCGCCCTCGACCCATTCTCCCTGCGGCTTCTGGTCCAGCAGGTCAGAGCAGCCGGACTGTGTCACTGTGGCCAACACTGCGATTAGTATCCAGAGATATATTCTATTATGTTTCATACTTATCTGCGATTAAAAAGTTAAGTTTAGTCCAAAGGTGTAAATCATCGGCATGGGATAG
>JALHHX010000076.1 GCA_022837245.1 Lentisphaerota bacterium | reverse complement strand
ATGGTGCGCCCGCAAGATAGAAACCGCCAACGCAGTAGTCGCACGCAACAATGCACTCGCCGGCCAGCTCGCCCCTGCACTCGCCGCGTCCAGGTCGTACGACGAAGCTTTGTCCCAAGTAATTTTACTCGCCACGCCGGACGCACCGCGCAAATCAGTCGCCGCCATTATCGCCGAGATGATCCCACAAGCGCAGCCCGATCAGCTTGTTGAAAACGAAGAATTCCGCCCGATCTCCGGCCTCCGGATGAAAACCACCGCGACCAAATGGACCTCAATCGACATCGACGCACTCTCTGGAATCATCTCCGCGCTCGGTTCGGCCCCGGTTCCGCACCGCCTGCAATCCATCGCAATCACCCCGACGACACGCAAAGGCATCGTCGAAGCCCAAGCCAAATTCATCACTTTCACGGAATAGTAAAAAATGAAACAAAAACAAATCGATTTTCTCCGCTCGCTATGCGAATCAATCACACCCAGTGGATGGGAAACACCGGGACAACGCATCGTCGCCGATTACGTCGGAAAATATGCCGACTCTGTATCAATGGACTGCCACGGGAACCTGCATGCAGTCGTCAACCCCGACGCCCCCGTTCGCATAATGCTCGACGCGCATTGCGACGAAATCGGCCTCATGACACAGTACGTCGACGAAAACGGCTTCATTTTCGTGCAACCCGTCGGCGGTATCAACCTCCAGCTCCTCCAAGGTGAGCGCGTCATTTTCCAAGGCGCCGACGGGAAACCCGTCCGCGGCGTCATCGGCCGCAAGGCTATCCACCTTATGACCACCAAGGAACGGGAGGAAGGCGTCAAGGAAATATCCGACCTATGGGTGGATATCGGTTCAAATTCCGCAAAGGAAACTCTCGCCGCCCTGCCCTTGGGATCACCGGGGATAGTCGAATCCGGATGGCGCGAGCTCATGAACGGGCGTGTATCAGCGCGTGCCTTCGACGACCGCGCCGGTGTATTTGTGGTGATCGACGCGCTCCGCCGCCTTAAAGGCCGCAAGCTAAACGTTGCCGTCCACGCCGTCAGCGCCACCCAGGAAGAAGTTGGCCTTTTGGGCGCGACAACCGCGGCCTTCGGGGTCGATCCGCATGCCGGAATCGCCGTCGACGTGACGTTTGCCAGCGATGACCCGGGCGGCATGCCCAAGAAAACAGGCACGGTAAAGCTCGGCGGCGGCCCCGTCGTGGGCGTTGGTCCGACATACGACCACAAACTTAACGAGATAGTATTTTCCGCCGCAAAAAAATCGAAGACAGACGTTCAGATCCAGCCGCGCAACCGAGGCAACGGCACCGACGCCTTCGCCATACGTCATACGCGTTCCGGCGTGCCGGTGGCGCAAATCAGCATACCTCTGAGGTACATGCACTCCGCAGTGGAGGTGGTGTCGCTCGATGATCTAGACCGCTGCGCGCAGCTTATAGCCGAAACCGTCGCCTCGATTCCCGCCTCCCCCGCTTTCGGGCCGCGGCTTTGACGGCGCTCCCCCTTTCGCCCATCCCTAACTCCACGAAGATTGCCAATGCAGAACGTAAAGAACACAAAATCTGTCTCGCGGCGGCAGAAGCGCCTTTGGCTTTATCCGCCATCTGAATACCCTTGCTTCCTCCTTTCACGAATGAGGCGCGAGATCGTCACCCTCAAGCTCAAAGTCGGCTACCCTGGTTGTTTCCACGAACCGGTGGCCACCGCGTACTTCCGCCGCGGTGTTGAAAAAGGAACGCACCAATTTGAGGCGGTTGGCACAGTGAAGGCAACGCTCGACGGCACGCCGGTCGAGGTTGAGCGCGATGGCCTCTCCGCATCAATCACTGTGCCGCGGGACGGCATTCTCTTGCTTGAAGTCACCGTGCCCGACACGCGCGAATCGATCCCGTCCATCCGCTTCGAACCTGCGGAAGGCTGGGAGGCGTCCATTGATGGCGCGGGATTCGCCGCTGCGGATCAGGATGAATTCCAGCATGAACCGGAACAAACCGAGCCGCGCGATCTCGTCGAGTTCGCGCCTGGCAGGTACGACGCCTCCATCGAAGTCTTCGCCCACATCGAAATCGAATCGACCTCGGAGCCAAGTCTGCACGTCGGCGAATCCATTCCAGAAATGGAAAACCGCGACCCCGCGCACTTCGAGCAGAGCACGGCGCTAATCCAAACGGCGCCAGGGCGCTGGCGCACGCCGCTGCCGCTCGCATTCCGCTACGCTCGCGTCGAATCCGAGTCCGCGGCCACAGTGTCATGCATGTCAAGAGTCTGCGACACCCCGCTGCGCGGCATGTTCAACTCTGACGAAGAGCTCGACTACATCTGGAACCAGTCCGCTTACACACTGCATCTTTGCAACCGCAAATTCCTGCTCGACGGCATCAAGCGCGACCGCCTCCCCTGGCTCGGAGACCTCGCCATCAGCCTCATGGCGGATGCTTACACCTTCGCCGACCCCTTGCCAGTCAGGCGCACCCTTGCCGCGCTTGGCCGCGCGGGCATAAAAGAAAAGCATCTGAACGGCATCATCGACTACACCCTCTGGTTCTTCATTTGCCACGACAAGTACCAACTCTATTTCGGCGACCGCGATTTTCTTGTGCAGCAATATCCGCTTATCCGCGAAATCCTGCACGACATCATCGCCATTGCCGAACGCAACGGCGGACTCCTCCCGACGGGTGGCGGCTGGTGCTTCATCGACTGGCTTGAAATGGAGAAAAACACCGCCCTGCAGATGCTCTACCACTGGGCCCTGCTGTCGGCGGCCGAGCTCGGCCGCCGCATGGACGACGTGGAAGTGTCCAGACTCTGCCACGAAAAGGCCGCAGCCCTCAAGGCGCGCCTCATGGACAGCGCTTACGACGGCGGCGCGGGCCTTTTCCGCGCCAAGCCTGGCGACGCCGACTCCCCGTTCCTTCGGCATCCCAATTTCCTCGCTGTGCTATCTGGTGCCGCCTCGGAGGATGTGTCAGAGCGGATCGCCGACGCCCTCTGCACCGACGAAATGCCTGCTGTCGGAACGCCGTACATGGCATCTCTCGAAATTCTCGCGCTGCACCGCGCCGGCGAGGACTCGGCGGCGATATCGCGCATACGCCGCATATGGGGAGGAATGGCCGAAATGGGCGCCACAACGTTCTATGAGGCGTTTGATGAAAAAGCCACTGCCGACGAGTCTCTAGTATTCTACGGCCGCCCATACGGAAGGAGCCTCTGCCATGCATGGAGTTCGGGACCCGCCGCACTGCTTCCGATCATAGCTTTCGGTTGCGAACCCACTGCCGATGGCTGGTCAGATTTTTGCGTGGCAAGGTCTTCACCACTCCACGAGGCCACCGCCACTGTACCGGTTGGCGGCGACGCGACTCTTCAACTGCGCACCGAGCATGGTGCTATAAAACTTGATAGACATCCAGACAATGCCCGATGAATGAGGGAGCCATGATACTCCCGAATATCTCACTTTCCGAACGTCAACTCAAACTCTAACCCAAGACAAAAAAGGACCCGAAGAATGCGCAAGCACATACCAGGCAATCTCGCAACAGCAGCCATGGCGACCGCAGCGGCCGCCATTCTTGCGACCTCGTGCGCCACAAGCACGATGGATTTAGTCACAGGGCAGCAAACAAGAAATTACTACTCCGTGAACGATGATATCGCCCTAGGCAACCAGACGTTCGAGGAGATGAAAACGCAAATGGCCAAGGATGGCACCGGCACGGTCAGCAGGGACGCAAAGGAGACGAAGCGGGTAGAGAACATCGCCAACCGAATCTTCGACGCCACGGGAGTGCGCGATACTTTCGACTTCTCCGTGACGCTCTTTGAATCCGAGGTCGTGAACGCGTTCGCCGTACCCGGCGGGAAAGTCGCCGTCTTCACTGGAATATGGGATCCCAAAAAAGGTTTGGTCACTGGCGACGACGAATTGGCCGCGGTAATCGCGCATGAAACAGCGCACGTCGTGTGCCGCCACTCCACAGAGGCGATGACAAAGCAAATGCCCATGCAGCTCGCCCTCTCTGGACTGGGGGTGTTTGCCGCGACACAGGAGGACTCCAGGTGGCAAACAGCGGCGGAATCCGCCTTCCAACTGTACAACGGACTCGTAGTGCCCAAGTATTCACGAACGGATGAATTCGAGGCCGACAGCGTCTCCATGCAGTATATGGCACGCGCAGGTTTCGATCCGGCCGCCGCTGTCAGACTGTGGAAGCGCGCTTACGAAAAGGAAGGCGACACCCCCGGATACATGAGCATATTGTCGACCCACCCTTCGAACAAAGCCCGCTACGAAGCGCTTCAGCGCCAGCTCCCCTCCGCCCTCGCCCTGCGCGATTCGGCGGCAGGGGCCGAAACCCCAAGAGCACCCAACTCCGTTCCGAATACCCCAGTCCACATTGAAGCCGCACCCAAAACTGAAGCGCAGACAAGCCCCGGCATGGGAATCCGCAAAAACTCATTCACCGCCCCGCCGTCGGCTACTCCGCCCCCGGGCAAGACGCAACCCCCTGAAAAAGTTCAGCCACCGAATAAATAAACAACAAAACCACAAACCATGAAAAGCAATAATTACAAAGACTACCTGCACAGCTATCCTGACTACGATGGGTTCTATGGTCACTTCGGGGGCAGCTACATACCAGATGATCTCCAGAAAATCATGCACGAGATCCGCGACGCATACGACACGATTTCGCGTTCATACGATTTCATTTCCGAACTGCGCTCGATTCGCAAGCACTACCAAGGCCGCCCCACGCCCGTCTACCATGCCCAGCGCCTCTCGCGCAAAATCGGCAACTGCCAGATCTACTTGAAACGCGAGGACTTGAACCACACCGGCGCCCACAAGCTCAACCACTGCATGGGTGAGGGATTGCTCGCTAAATACATGGGCAAAAAGAAAATCATCGCCGAAACGGGAGCGGGCCAGCATGGAGTTGCCCTTGCCACCGCCGCGGCATATTTCAATATGGAGTGCGATATCTACATGGGTGAGGTGGACATCGCGAAACAGGCACCGAACGTTGCCCGCATGAAACTGCTCGGTGCGCGCGTCATCCCAGTCACACACGGGCTGAAAACGCTCAAGGAGGCTGTTGATGCCTGTTTCGAAGCGTATCTCAAAGACCCAGTCACGCAGCTCTACTGCATCGGCTCGGTCGTCGGTCCGCACCCGTTCCCTATGATGGTGCGCGACTTCCAGCACGTCGTTGGCGTTGAGGCACGGGAACAGTATTTCGACATGACGGGCGAGGACCCGGACGTCGTCACGGCGTGCGTCGGCGGCGGATCCAACGCCATGGGCATCTTCTCCGGGTTCCTCGACGCGCGCAGCGAACTGCACGGCGTCGAACCACTTGGCCGCGGCCCCAAACTCGGCGACCACGCGGCGTCTCTAACCTACGGCAGCGAAGGCATAATGCACGGCTTCAACAGCATCATGTTGAAAGACAAAAAAGGCGAGCCCGCCCCTGTGTACTCCGTGGCTTCCGGACTCGACTACCCGTCAACGGGCCCCGAGCACAGCTACCTGCACGAAATCGGCCGCGCCAAATATTTCACGGCAGATGACAAAGAAGCGGTTCAGGCATTCTTCGTGTTGTCGCGTCTTGAGGGCATCATCCCGGCACTGGAATCTGCGCATGCCGTCGCCCACGCCATGCGACTCGCCCGTGAAAACTCCGGTTCCAAGCCACTCTCGATTCTCGTCAACCTCTCCGGCCGCGGCGACAAGGACATGGACTACGTCATCGAGCACTACGGTACCGGCGAAGACGAATACGCGCAATTCCTCAAAGACAACGCCTGATACTTCCGTTTGGGGGGGGTATATGCTGCTAGGCCTTGGGTCTAGGTGTTAGGGGCTAGGGGTTAGGGGCTAGGGAAGAGGCCCTAGGCTTTAGCTGCTTTGCAAATACGTTTGAGGGGCTTAAAAAACGCGTAGCAAGAGCTTCGCGCCTTCGCGTGATGCTAAGGAGCTTGGGCGTGCCGCGTTCTGCACACCTACACAAAGCCAGCGTCAAGAAGGAGGTCAAAAATAATGGAAAAAGTCCTCTTATTTTTAATCCGCCGTTGCGTGACGCCGCATCAACACGAGGCAATCCCCAATTGCGCGTGGGGCACCGTCCGACGGAGAGTTTACGACTTCACCTGCAAGCCAGAATGTGGAGGAACCCCCGCCGTCCATGTTAATGGCCTCATCGCAACCAAGTTCCCGCATGAACACCGCCGCCTCGCTGAAGCTCATCCCGCGGGAAAGCTTCTCCTGCCTGCCATCGACAACCACGAAGAAGACTTTCTTGTCGTTGTAGCCAACAAGCGTCCGCGGCGCACGGGCGCCCGGCTTTGCGGGGTCTGGGGTTGCCGGATCCTCACCTCTGTTTAAAATCTGCGGTTCTCCGCTTATGGCCGTAACAACATCCGACATGTCCTCGCTGAAGGCCGTGCCGATAGTTATCACGTCGCCAGGCGCAAGAGCTGGCGTGCTATCCTCGGCTTTGCGCGACACTGTAAGAACAAGCGTGTCTGGCGTGATCGGGGCGTCCCCTTCCCTGCGCACTTCCAGCACCTTGGCACGCATCTCGCGGCTTGCGCGTATCGGCAGCCACGAGTCGGGATCCGCCGGTCCAAGAACTATTTCCCTGACATTGGTTACTCCAGTCGAAGGCGCATATGCCGGAGTGAAAATCACTAGCGGAGTCCCCCTGACGTTACTGTTGTAATCCGCAGTCGGGCGGTTCAACCCGAAGGGCGCCGTCGAGCCATCCGGCCAAGTGATCTTGAAGTCGGATCTCGCACGGCGTATAGACGGCGAGCCGTCAGCAGTGAAACACAACGACGTGCTTCGCGGACCTCCGAGCAACTCGCCCTCAATGATCGAGATGCCGGAAACTGCGCCGAAAAATGCCGGCTCTTTCGTGAACTCGAAATATCCGCCGTTCACTGCCGCAAGAGCCTGACCTTTTTCCTTAGGCATACCCTCGGCCATGCGTGGCACGGTATCCTTTCCTTTGATCATCTTGCCGACAGACGCAGTAAAATACAAATCGGGCTGCGACCTGTCTATCCCAAGCACGTGGATCGAAAGCGGCGCGTCCTTATCCACGATTTGGCGGTATGAAACGCCGGCGCCAAGCGTGCCTGCTTCCTTACCGGCCGCCAGTGAAACAGCGCCGAATAGCATTAAAGAGAACAGAACGATTACGTTTTTTTTCATTTTATATCGTGCATTTAACACCAAAAGCACGTTTTATATTCTCAGAAGGCGAAGGGTCTATGGAATAGCACCTGGTCTACAAACCACCAGAACCTTCACGTGCCTTTAGTCTCACTTAACCTCTCAGCGTACTATTAACAAAGTACGTTCGGGGTACAACATACCCCAGACGACCGTGCCGTCCTGGCTCATGGCCGTTGTGCCGCCGCCGGTGTATCCTCCGGTGCCCTTCGCGGCAGAGGTCGCGAACAAAAGCTCGTCGCCCTCGACGCGCCAGATGGCGACGCGCCCGCCGCCGCCGGCGCCATCGCTGCCGCCCGAGGAACCGCCACCGCCGTTGGCGCGGATGACGCCGGCGCCACTGCCGAGCAGCTTGTCGCAGCGCAGGTGGATGCCACCGCCCGAGCCGCCGCCGCGGGTGTTGTAGACCGTCTGGGAGCCCCAGGGCTCGCCGTTCGCCGTGACGACTCCGTCGATCGTCATCGATCCCCGCGCTTCGATCGCGATGAGCCCGCCGCCCCGACCTGAAAGCTCATACGTGCGACCGTATCCATAGCCGCCGCCGCTGCCCGGCAAGGCCGGCGCATTGGAGGAACCGTAGTCCGCTCCGTAGCGGGCAGTGAAGCTGCAACGGCCGCCGTGTCCGCCGTAGCCGGCGCCGGAAGACTGCTGGTTGGCATCGCCAAACCCGCGGCCGGGGCCAAAACCATCGCTTTTTTCGCCGACACCGCCTTGGAACCCCTTGCCGTCGGCGTTGATCTGCGCACCGGCCGGCACCGAGAGGCTGCCGACGTAGAACGTCGCCGAGCCGCCGTTCGTGGGATGCGACCAGGGATGGATCTGGGAGGTGGCGTCGAGCGTGAGCGCGCCGTTCACCTGCACGACGATGCTCGTGGGGCCCGGATCGAAGGCCGAGCCGTAAGTCGCCATCACCGAGCCCGCCGTCAAGTCGACCGGGCCGTTGACCGTGAACGTCCCGCCCGTGCTGCTGCCGGCGTCGCAGACCACGCCGCCGTTGTTCGCGAAAACCGAATCGCAGATGAAGCTTGGTCTGACCTCGTCCATGCCGACCACGCCGACCGTGGCGTTCGTGGCGATGACCGATGTGCAGGTCACCCGCCCGCCTTCGAAGCGGTGCAGATCCTTGTTCGTGCCCGTGACGACCACCGGACCGCCGACGGTCACGTCGACCTTGGGCAGCCGGAACCAGACCGCGTTTGCGCTCAGGCTTGGGAGCGACCAGGTTGCGAAATCATCCGAGAGCAATTCGCCGGAATGCACGATCGGCGACGACACAAGGCGGCC
The DNA here is from genome assembly GCA_022837245.1 of Lentisphaerota bacterium. Lineage (GTDB taxonomy): Bacteria > Verrucomicrobiota > Kiritimatiellia > RFP12 > UBA3636 > JAAZFF01. The sequence goes on along the minus strand of JALHHX010000076.1, from coordinate 8,017 downwards.
GTTCGACGTCCACAACGAGCCGAGACCGCCCATGCGCGACAGCAGCCGGTAGCCCGGACGTGCGTCCATCTTGATTCCCGGCACGGACAGCCCATCCTGAACGGTCTTGTCGTAGTGGATGGCGATGCGTCCGCCGCCGCCGTCCCCGCAGAAATCGTTCGCCGCAGTGCCGCCTTTGGCGGACAGCGTTCCCGCGCCGTTGATCGAACGGCACGTCAGGTTGATCGCCCCGCCGGAGCCCGCGCCGTTCTGGTAGTTGTCTCCGGACTTGTCGCCTGGCAGCGCCTCGCCGTCGGCGATCAGCGTCCCATCGAGCGAAACATCGCCGCTCGCCTCGATATGGATGAGGCCGCCGCCGCGACCGCCGTGGGAGTCCGCCTTGAGGCAGCCGCCACCGCTGCCGGGAAGCGTGGGGTCGCTGGCGGAGCCATACGCGACGCCGCCAGGGAGATAGCGGTAGTTGACCCCGCCAAACCCGCCATAGCCGGCGCCGGGGCAATACTGCAAGTCGGTCGCCCAGTCGCTGCCGCCGGGACCGTAGCCGTTCTCCTTGGGCTGCCCGCCGCCCGCGAATCCCTTGGCGACCGCGTCGAATTTCGCGGTCGAGGCCACCGTCACGTCGTCCGCCGTGAACCGGGGCGATCCGCCGTTCGTGTGGTGCGAATGGACGTAGACCTTGCAGTTGGCCCCGAGGACGATGTCGCCGGTCACGTCCACCCGTGCGCCGACGGGAACCGCCGGAGGGTTTGTGGCGGTGGCGAAGACCGAGAAGGTTGCGCCGTTGGCGAGTTCGAAATTGCCGCCCACGAGCATCTCGGGCGCGGCGCCTTCGCTGACGAGCATGTTCTCGCCCCAGGTGTTGACCGGCGCGTTGCCGCCGATCTCCAACCGCCCCAGCGTTCCGGTGACGAGCACGTTTCCATCGACGTCCAGGACGAACCCCGGTTCGGCGAAGCGCACCCAGGTGTTGTCGACCGTCAGACTGGCAGGCGACCAGGAGGTGACGCCCCATATCTGGCCGGAAAGATTGGCGTTCAGCGTCGTGGAGAGGAAATACGTGTCGGGCAGCCAGACGGATCCCACGTCGGCCTCCTTGCCGGTGCCGGTGCCCGAACGGGCGCTGATCTGGATGTCCGGAACCGGCGAGACCGTCTGCTGCGCCGTCGTGTCGTAGTGGATGGCGATGCGTCCGCCGGCGCCGTTGCCGTTGTTGCTGGTCTTGCTGTTGCCGCCGCGGGCGAGGAGCTTGCCTCCCGACCCGAGAATCCGCTCGCAGGTGATGAAGATGCTGCCGCCGGCGCCGCCGCCGTTGTTGGTCGTCGGCGTCTGGCCGTCGGCGGTGATCGTGCCATTGACGGTCACGTCGCCCGAGGCGTCGATCCGGATCACGCCGCCGCCCGCCGGGTAGGGCGCGTTCTGCCCGTAGGCGGAGCTTCCCGGCGTGACGGGCGCCGTGATCGACCCGTAGTTGATCGCGCCGCCGAGCTTGATCTTGTAGGCCTGGCCGCCATGTCCGCCGCCGCCGCCCCAGCCTTGACCGGCGTTTGCGCCGTAGCCGGGGCCGTAGCCGTTGCCGGAGCGTCCGGCATAGCCCAGGTAGTTGGCGTCGATGCTGCCCCCGCGGCCACGTCGAGGTTGCCGCAGACGATGACGATGTTGTTCGACATCTGGGTGTCGGTGAACGGCGCCGGCATCGTCATCTTGCCGCCCGAGGCGACCGTGACGTTCGTGGCGTTGATCGTCGTGTTCCAGTTCGTGAACATGAGCGTTCCGACAAGGTTGAGCGAGGCGAGCTCCGGGGTGGAGTTGGTCAGCAGCACGGTGCCCACGGTGCTGATCTGCACGTCGTCTGTCCGTCCCAGTTGAGCGGGTCGAACCAGTCGCCTGTGCCGCTGGCGAGCTGCCAAGTCCGTGTAGCGGCCGAAGCCGTGCCGATTATCAGAGTGAACGTCAACATGGCTATGGATAAATGCAGTAATGCTTTTGTTCTCATTGTCTCGATTTCCTGTTGTTGTGTGATTTAGGTTGACATTGAAATGCGGCGGAAGACGAGCGATCTCAAGCAGAAGAGGATACGACACATCTGTTCCCAAAACTCGCATTATACACTAAAGCATCTAGAAAAACCTCTTTTTTTTTTGCGCGGTTTTATCCCGCTCGTTCCTTAAGGTTTTTGGATTTAGTAGCTACGATTCTTCAACTCGGTAGATCTCCATTTGGCCGGGGGCGAGCCAGCAACGGAATTTTATGTAGTCCTCGCCGTGCTCAGCACCGCCGCCGTCGGCGTCGACGAGCGGGCTCTCCACCTGCTTCCAGCCGACGTGGTTGAGGTTCGGACGACGGCCGCGCACGATGAGCTCCGCACGAGTGGACTCGGTCTGCGAGTTGTTCACCACCGCGAGGTACTCGGCACCGTTGGCGTGTATGAACTCGGAGAAAATCAGCGGTGTCTCTGAAGACGAAACAGCCTTGGCGACGCGGCCGGCACCGTCGAACATAGGCCAGCCGCCCCACCCTTTTCCGAAGTGTGAAACGCGCCTCAGAGTGCATTCCTGCAACACGGGCGCCTGCCACTGGAGAAAAGTCCGACACACCCTGCTCATATAGGAGAACGTCTCGGTGCGTTCCCCATGCTCGTCGATCGGGGAGACTCGGTAGTTCCCGTGTGGATACCGCATGTAGAAAAAAAACCAGAGGATACCCTTTGCACCATGGGCTGCAGCCGTGTTCAACTGCCAGCGGAAGTCGTCCTCCGTCGGACAGCGGTACCGGAAGTGCGCAACCGAGAGCAGAGTTGTCCAGAAATCGATTCCGTGACGCATCGCAGCTTCGCGGTGCGCCCACATTGTGCGAAAGTACATTTCGAAGCCGCCACCGAAGGCGTTGTTCTCAGCATCGGGGTTGAGCTGCGAATAACAGTCGTAGCAGAGCTGCGGCGGTTGCGCGTTTGAGGCAAAGGCGTCTAGGTAGGCATCGTAACTGAAAAACCCGATTTGCGGCACGATGTCGTGAAGCATCGGTAGCAAGTTCATGAACGGCTTAAGGTGCGGCGCGATCTCACGTTGGATGCGCATCGCCTGGCAGGCGGCGGCGAAGTCGCCCTTGAGCGGTTCGTCGCCGACGTGGAAGCCGGAAACGGCAGGATGATCCCCTAGTGCCGCGACTGCGGCCACACAGTCGCGGCGGTAGGTAGCTTCGCCGACCGACTCGAGGTGGTGGAACGATGATTCGACCGGACACAGGATCACCTGCAGTCCCGCCGAATGAGCAGCATTTAGAATCTCAAGCATCTTCGCAGTTTCTTCCGCGGAAGCGCTGCTGAAACGCGGGCCCATGGCCAGCGTCATGCCGGCCTCGACCCAGTCTTGAACCGCAGTTGCGTCCTGCTCTGCGATAGGCACGTAGTTCCAAAATCCGATAGGGAAACGGCTCATCGTTTTATTCTCCCAGCCACAGAGGACACCGGGGGCACCGAGATATTGAATGTCGGCCAAGCGCGGTTTACGCATGGGACACCCCCGGCTCTGCGTCCCCTGTGTTCTCTGTGGCTCTTCATTTTATTCTGGACGAAAGGTTTCGGGGTCAAAGAGATACTCGTCGAATGCCGGTGGAAAGCTTGGAAACGCCGAAGTTGATCAAAAGGCCGCGTTTCAAGCCCGTTGATTTCAAATACGACAGCACTTGAGCAAACGCCACTTCCGGCAGATTGGAGGCAGACTTCAACTCGACAACCACTTCCCCCGCAACCAGAATATCCAAACGCTGTCCCTTGATCACACGCCCTTTGTAATTGACATCCACGCTCACCTGGCGCTGGTAGGGAATACAGCGCAATTCGAACTCGACGCCCAGAGCCTCTTCGTAGATAGACTCGAGAAGCCCAGACCCAAGAGTTCGATGAACTTCAATAGCCGCGCCGATGATTTCGGCTGTGAGCGGATCTTTTGCCTTCGACATGACCCCTGAACTCAACGCGATGCCGTTTTCCATACCCATTGCTCTCTGTGTTCTCGGTGTTCTTTTGGCAGATTTATCGAAGAAGAATCACCGATCCACGCCTTGCTGTCATGAACTGGATCGTGCCGGGCTGCGCCGTCGCGCCGCCGGCATCCACGTTCACGGCGCCCGCGTAGTGGACATCGTTCGTCGAGACAATCAGCCTGCCGTGTGACGCGCCGGTGAAGAGCCCGGCGATCTCGCCCTCCGTCAGCCCGATTCCGACCGCGATGCGCCCGCCGCCGCCGTGGGCCCTGCCGTCTGAACCGGCGCCGCCTGCGGTGTTAAGCAAGGCATGTTTGCCGCCCCGGAACGCACCCGCCAGCACGAAAACTGAGCCGCCCGAAGCCCCCTGGGCATCGCCGTTGTGGGGTCCGGCTTCCGCCGTGAGCGTGCCGTTGAGTTCGACGACACCCGTGGCCTGGAGCCGGATGGCACCGCCCCCCGGTGCGCCCGTTCCGCGGTAGCCCGCGCCGCCGCCGCTTCCGGGGAAGACCGGTGCGAAGGCGCTGCCGTAGCGTTGCGCCAACGTTCCACCCGTTCCGAATCCACCGTGCGCGGCGCCAGCGCCGGCTTGCCTGCCATAGCCTCGCCCCGAGGCGTTGCCGTTTCCAGTGCCCCAGGGGTTCACGTTGTGGCCGCCGCCGGGAGGCCCGAAACCCATCGCGTTGAATCCCGCGTTGGTGGCGATGTTGACAGCCGCCGCCTTGAAGAGCGGGGCGACGCCGTTCGTGTTGGCGATGCCCGAATAGGGCTTCAAACAGACAAACGGATACACCCAGCTACCGGTGGCCAGGCTGATCCGCCCCGACGCCTCCACGAGCGATCCATACTGCGTGGTCGTCGTGGCCGCCGCCGGGACGGGCGTGTAGGCGCTCAGAACCGACATCGAGCCGCCATTCGTCAGGACGAGGTTGCCGCAAAACATCTCAGATCCACCGGAAAGCCCCAGGCAGACGTTGTCGAGGATGATGTCCCCGGCGATGTTCACGGTTGCGGAGGGCTGCCCGAAGCCGATGCTGTTGATCGGCGAAAAATTGCCCGCAAACGTCCAGTTGGCGGCCCAGGCGCCATGGAACCAGACGCCCTCGAAGCGTGTGAAGGGAGCGGCGACCCAGGAGCCGTCGGAGAGGTAGAGGCTGCCCATCGAATCGGCGCGAAGGGCATTGCCCGGCTTGGCCCGGAAAGTCACCTGCGGCACGGGCAGCAGCGCCTGCTTCGCCACGTCGTAGTGGATCGCGATGCGACCGCCGGCGCCATTCTTGTCCTGCGGCGTGCTGCCGCCGGAGACGTCGACAAGCCCCGAAGACGCCCCCGAGAAGGTCTCGCACTGAATGTAGACGGAGCCGCCGGAACCGCCACCGGAATAGGTGCCGTCGGCATTGTATCCGCCCTCGCCGGCCGCGTTGATGGTGCCATCCACTTGCACCGCTCCGGTTGCCGAAATCCGAATCGCGCCGCCCCCGTGGCCGCCGCGGGCGGTCCACTTCGCACCTCCGGCGCTGCCGGGCAAAATGGGCGCGACCGGATCGCCGTACGGACTGCCGAAGTAGTGGTCGCCGTCGAAGGGAAGCCCCTGGCCGCCATGTCCCGCTCCCTTCGGCTGGTTGCCCTTCCCCGGGCCGAAACCGGATTCCTTGGCTTTCCCGGCGTGACCGCGCGCGGAAATGTTGACAGAGGCGCCGGACGCCAGCGTGAAGTCCTCGCATTCGATCTGGATGCGATGGAGCGGCGTCTCGCTTTCGTAGGCGGGTGGCAGAGTCAGGACGCCGCCGCTCGACACGGTCACGGTCGTCGCGGAGAGCACGGTGTTCCATCCGGAGAACGACATCGTGCCCACGAGGCTGAGCGAGGCGAGCGCCGGGGTGGAGTTGGTCAGCAGCACGGTGCCCGGGGTGTTGACGACCACGTCGTCGCCGGCGGCGGGAACCGTCGTCTGTCCGTCCCAGTTGAGCGGATCGAACCAGTCGCCCTCGCCGCTGGCGAGCTGCCAAGTCCGTGTAGCGGCCGGAGCCGTGCCAGATATCTGCGTAAACGCCAATGTGGCTATGAATATATGAAGTAATGCTTTTGTTTTCATTTTTCTATTATCCTTTTCAGGGTACGTCTTCAGGAGCTATTGAGGTGTGTTAAAAGAGACATCCCTCAGTCAGCAGAGAATGCAATACACCCCACCCGATGACGATTATTATACACCACAGACAAAACAAGAACTTCCTGTTTTTCAGGCGATTTTATCCCGTTTTTTAAGATTTTATGAACAGATCCCCTAGACTGTGAATATGGGCAGTTTGAATGGCACGCTACAGGGTAACAACGAGGTCTCTTTGAAACTGTCGGCGCTGTCTCACTAATTCGAGAGGCTCACACCGTGTTGTTCAAAATCCATATCTGACGCTGGCGTAGATGTTGTTGGCGTCTTCGAATTGGCCGAAGAATGTGTCATCGCGCCTGCCGAGGAAAACGTTGCCGCCGACTTCGACAGTCCAGTAGTCGTCAACCTTGTAGTTTGCGTTGGGACGCAGATACGCATCGTCGTCCGTTGGCGAATAGAAGAGGAAGATGCTGAGTTTAAGGTTCTGATTCATCATCAGCTTGGTTAGGCGCACGGTGGCCACTTGGCGCAATTCATCGGCAGCGCGTGCTTCTGGGGGCAAAGAGGCTGTGTATTCATCGTAGTCGAGCATGTGCTCTACGTAGTACTGAAAACCGCCTGTCAGATCGGTGGCTATCTCGCGCTCGAATCCCACGAGGCCGCGGACCTCGCTATTGCGTATGTAGGGGTTGTCTCCACTAATGTCGTCGGCAGAGCGATACCAGCCGATTTCCGCGCTGAAGATGCCTCCAGCGGCGGGTCCGCGCGAGCTGGCACCGAGCACCTGCAGGCGGGGATAAACAGCGCGCCCCGTTTCGGGATCGGAGCCTCCGGGGCTCTTCCAGAAACCATCGTAGCCATACAATGCCATTTCGTATGAGCCGACGTTGCGGAAGAGACGTAGCGCCCATTCGTCGTCCTCGAACCACTTGTCCGGCACATCGGCGACCATCGGGACATCGCGCCCCGTCATGCGCCCTAGCCCGGGGTTCCAGTATGAGATGCGGCGCCCGTCGATCGCGCGATCGGCATCAAAACGCGGCACATAGACAATGTCCAGGTTCGCCAAGTCGCTGAAAAACGAGGCTTTAAGAGCGTCTGAAGGCGCTTTTAGATATTCGTCATCCCGCCCTATGAAGAACGAGTTCCAGTCTTTGGGAAAGAGGTCGTTAATGAATAGCTGATCGCCAGTACCCCATGTGTTGATCTGCCGGCCCAGTTTCAAGTCAACGAACGATGCCGGACTAAACAGCAGGTTCGCCTGCCGCAGGTCTAGCCAGCCGGATCCCTCCTCCAGATTCACAGGATAATCGTCTGCAACGGGATCGTAGACGAAGTCCGTAACGAGTTTCAGCGCCAACCGGTCGCCCGACTGGTCGTATCTCAACTGCAGACGGGTTTCTCCAATCGAAGCGTCCTTCTGATGAGGATCGTCTTGCAACCGGACGCCGGCTCGAGTCTCCCAAAAGCCATTAACCGAATCGGGGAGCAAGCGTGAGCTTCCGTTGGCAAATGAATTCCCCTCATTCTGGTCCGCACCGAGACCGGCGGGCAATGCGGGAGATGAAGATGTTGAACTCAGTCCTGCGGGTAGAGCGGGCTTATCAGCAGTTCCTCCCAGGCCGGCAGGCAGGACAGGCTCCGCGATTGCCAAGGATGCCGTCAACGCGACGGTGATAAAAAAGGATGCTTTTCTTGGAACAACTTTTTTCATGGCTATCAGAATGATCTAGGAGTGATGTCTGGATTGCAAAAAAGGAAGGTATCGGGCCTTCCCCGAACGGGCGCGTGTTTTAGCGTAGCTGTGCGCGGGGCGGGTTGCGGAGATAGCGCTCAGTGAATAGATCCTCATTAAGACCGATGTTGTATTCGACCTTGTTGTAGGATAGTGTCGTCGTGCTGCCAGTGCGCAGATCATTCATCTGC
>JALHHX010000075.1:15112-17841 GCA_022837245.1 Lentisphaerota bacterium | reverse complement strand
TCAAGCCGTCTGAAGGTCCGATGTTGATCCGACGTCGATCCTTCCGCCAGCGGGTTGACGGCGTGGATGGCGCCATGATTTTCTTGGCCGGCGCAGCGCCCCGAGAGCCACAAGTCCCGCACCCGGCCGCTCGCCACCCTGTGTTTGCGGACTGACTCCCGGGTGCGTGCGCGCAAACGAGGAGGAGGTCGTGTCCGCGAAACGTGCGAAGGCCCCGCGCTTGAAAAGTTCGAATCCGACCGAATGTGGGCAAGAAATCCGACCGAATAAAAACACGAAATCCGACCGGATAAAAACTCGACCCGGGTGGCTGATTGACGCAAGTGATTTGTAAAAGGGCTGCAATGTCAAAAGACGACGCGCTCGGAGATCGCGCCCCGGCATCAGCGGAAGCGTCCGCGGGGTGTAGTTCAGATTCCGTGCGGCAATCTTCTCGTTTCGCGCACATTGTTCAATCATCCCCTGCGGAATCCACTGGACGATCTGGTGGAAAACCGATACGTTTCTTCTTGTTGCTTTTTTGTTTTCCATGACACTCTGCATGGTTCAGAGAGAACACACTAAAGCAACACTTTTTCAATTCATATGGGATGGTAGTGAAGTCACTTGTCAATTTTGGTGTCAGGAATTATTCTGCCGCGTGCATCGATGTCTAACAGGACATCCCCCATTTTTTGAAGCATGTTTCTCACCATCGGCGCGGTATATTCACGCCAAGGCGCGACGACGCGAAGCTCTTGCCACGTGGGGGGATCCGCAGATAGGCAAATCTCACTAAGCCCCTGTCACTGGCCGATTACGTCAAAAGAGTAGTTAAAAGTTGCATGTTTTAAGCTTTGATGGTATTGTTGATTGAACTTGTAGGTACTTTTTAATCAAGATGGAAAGAGCAGCAATCCAAGCCGGAATTAATAAGTTTGTGGAACATCACACAATGGTTCACTCAGGGACTATGTTCGGATTGAATATTGATTCTTTTATGCTGATCTTGATCGTGTCCATTCTCGTTATGATGGCGCTTGCTGTGCGGTTGCGTCCAGGCGGCAAACTGGTTTGCGCGGCCGAGGCTTATGTGGTTTTCATACGCGACAACATCGTTTACGCGAACTTCGGCCCAGAGGAAGGCCACAGGTTTGTGCCGTTTTTCTGCACGCTTTTTATTTTCATAGCCGTTTCAAATTTGATTGGGCTCGTTCCTTCTTTTTCTGCAGTGACCGGCAACATAAGCGTCACTGCGGCGCTTGCATTGATTTTCCTTTTGCTGGCCTTGGGGTATTCACTCCGTTACCGCGGCCCCTTGAAGACGCTTGGATCGTTTATCCCTGAGGGGCTCCCGTTTGTGCTGCGTCCGTTTATGTTTTGCATTGAGGTGGTGAGCCTCCTGACGCGCACGTTCGCCCTTGCTGTCAGGTTGTTTGGGAATATGCTTGCCGGACATATTATTATCTATAACCTTGTCGGCCTGGTGGTGGTTTTCGGCGCAGTGGCTTTTCCTGCCTTCTTCGTCGCGGTCTTCATGTTCTTTTTCGAGATTTTCGTTTCACTTCTGCAGGCGTACATATTCACCCTGCTTTCCGCAATTTTTATGAACCTAGTTATCAACCCCGGCCATTAGACGCGGCGTTATGTCCCTTTAATGGGATGGCAAAGCGCCGGATCATATGTCCGTTAGATGTGGAGAAAAAACAATGATCACACTGCTTGCAAACTTGGCGCCAATTGGCGCGGGTCTCACAATTCTGGGCGCTGGCTTCGGCATTGGTCTTCTATGGGCCGCCGGTCTCCAGGGGATGGCCCGCCAGCCGGAAATCCAGGGTAAGATGCAGGTCACCATGCTGATTGGCGCGGCTCTGATCGAGGGAACTGCTCTCTTCGCGCTGGTGATCTGCCTGCTCGTGTAACCTGTCGTGTGTCAAGACGGCTTTCCGCAAGCGGCTGGCCGTCGGTGCAGAGAGGGGTATAGATAATGGAAGAAAACACTATCAACAACCAAGCCACGGGGCTGGACGCTGAATCGGCGCAACAGCAACCATCCGCTACACTGCAGGAGGAACCGGTGGACGTCAAGACGCAGATCGTGGATGTCTCAGGCAGCATGCTGCTACAGACATGGGTGGCGTTTATTATCGTCCTCGTTGTCCTCGGCAAGCTGCTGTGGAAGCCGGTGCTGAGGGCGCTTGAAAAACGCGAGGGAGACATCAAGGACTCTCTGGAGCAGGCGGAGCGGGCGCGCGCCGAGCTCGCCGAGTCGGGAGTTTCCAAGCAACGAATACTGGCCGAAGCCGGGCGTGTCGCCGAGGAAAAGATCAGGGCGGCGGCGGCCGAGGCCGAGCGTATAAAGGAAGAGGCAAGGCAGGAGGCTGCAAACGCCACTTCCGAACGCCTAAAGAAGGCAGACGAGCAGATCGCCATCGAGGCCTCCGAAACCAGAAAGGCGGTGCACTCCGCTTCCGTTTCGGAAATGGGAGCCCTTCTTGAACGCATACTCTCCCAGGATTTGACCGAGGAGCAGAAGGAGAAATACCAGAAAGCGATGCTCCACGAGGTGGAATTATGACGGCTGGCGTCAACACTAGGCCTTTCGCGCGGGCGCTGCTTGCGAATTCAGTTAAAAACGGCACTTTGAAGGCCGTGCGAAAGGATGTCGAAGATCTTCTCGAGCAATGGGACGGTTCCCCGGCGCTCCGCGAATTTTGCGGGCAGGCACATCCGGGGACTCCTGACGAACA
>JALHHX010000075.1:4680-15088 GCA_022837245.1 Lentisphaerota bacterium | reverse complement strand
GAACATGCCGCGAATGTGGATGCCGTTTGGGGTGAGACGCTATCCCCGGGAGTCATCCACATCCTTCGTCAAATGGCGGTCTGGGGATGTCTGCCTGCGCTGCGATCCTTCGCGGCGGATTTTCTCGAACTATACGAGGCCTCAGCGGAACGCCCAATAGCTAAAATAGAATTCGCGGCGTTTCCGAGCGAGGAAGACCTCAGGGTGCTTAAGGAGAAACTAGAGAAGAAATACAACGGTCCCGTTGAAACGGCGGTTTTCCTTAACCCGGAACTCCTTGCCGGATTTCGCCTGACGGTACGCGACCGGATGCTGGATGCCTCGTTGCTCGGCCGCGTGAACAGGCTTAAAAACCTGCCAGGGCTGGAGGGGCTTGGTTTGGAAAATGACGGCCGATCCGTTTCCAGCGGCGGGATCGCGCAGTTGAAGCCGGACGAAGTGTCGGCGCTGATAAGGCACCAGCTCGAGGCGGCGGACAAACCCTTCGACACCGCCGAGTTCGGAGTGGTTCTCAGCGTCGGCGACGGCATGGCGCGACTCGACGGACTATCCAACGTGATGTTCAACGAGTTGCTGGAGACTGACGAAGGAGTTGTCGCGCTTGCCCTCAATCTTGAAGAATACGTTGTGGGAGCGGCGATTCTAGACGATGGCACAAAAGTAAAAGAGGGCGATCGCTTCCGTAGGACGGGGCGCGTCGTTTCTGCGCCGGTTGGCGAGGCGCTGACCGGGCGGGTGGTGGATGCGCTCGGGCGGCCCCTTGACGGACTTGGCGCGGTCAAGGCCGACGGCAAGATGCCGGTCGACGTTGATTCGCCGTCAATCATCGAACGCAAAGACGTTAACACGCCACTTGCCACTGGCATTATCACGATTGACGCGCTGACGCCGATAGGGCGTGGCCAGCGCGAGTTGATAATCGGAGACAGAAAGACCGGCAAAACCACGATCGCAATCGACGCCATTTTGAATCAAGCCGGCAAGGGGGTGCGTTGCTTCTACGTCTCAGTAGGGCAGAAGATGTCTTCTGTCGCGTCGATCCACAGTTTGCTCAAAGAGCGCGGTGCGATGTCGTATACCACGATCGTGGTTGCCACTGCGTCTGATCCAGCTCCATTGCAATACATTGCTCCCTATACGGCATGCACCATGGCGGAATATTGGCGCGACCGCGGCGGGCACGCGTTAGTGGTTTACGATGATCTAACCAAGCACGCGCAGTCTTACCGGCAGATGTCGTTGCTGCTCCGCCGTCCACCCGGTCGAGAGGCTTTTCCGGGTGACATTTTCTACCTTCACAGCAGACTTCTTGAACGCGCGGCACAGCTTTCCGACGCGAAGGGCGGAGGTTCGCTCACTGCGTTGCCGATTGTCGAGACGCAGGCGAACGACATTTCCGCGTACATACCCACTAATGTGATTTCTATAACTGACGGCCAGATTTTTCTAGAAGCGGGGCTTTTCCATGAGGGACAGCGTCCGGCCATGAATCCGGGCATATCAGTCTCACGTGTTGGCGGCGATGCTCAGGTGAAAGCAATGAAAGCCACAGCCGGGCCGTTGCGGACGCAATTGGCGATGTTCCGCGAGCTGGAAGCGTTTTCCAGGTACTCGTCGGATCTGGACTCCGCGACTCTTGACCAGATAGCGCTCGGGCGTTCACTTATGCGCGTGTTGCGGCAGCTGCCAAACAGCCCAGTGGATGTCGAGAAACAGGTGGCGGTGTTGCACGCCGCCACGCGTAAGTTGTTCGTGAAAATCCCGGAAAACCGCATAGACGAGGCTGTTTCCGCAATTTACAGCGCGATAGACGAGACCGACGAGGGCAAGGCCTATTTGAAACGGTTTGCCGTGTTGCCTGAAATGGACGACGATTTGAAGACGAGGCTTGATGCTGTTTATGAAAAGTGCCTTCCGCGCTTTGCCGTGGGAAAAGGATAGGGCGGACCTCTAATGGCGAATTTCAGCGAACACAATGAACGGTTGAAAACCATAAGGGGCATGGGGCGGCTTGTATCGACCATGAAAATGGTTTCGACGTCGCATCTCTACCGTGCGCAGAAGGAGTTGCGCCGCCCTGAACCGTTCATTGTGCCGTTGCGCGGCGTGCTGGCACAGCTCACCCGCATGCCTGCCCTCGCTGGCCATCGTCTGGTCAAGGCACCGGTTTACCGGGAGTCGCGTGTGTTCGCATTTATCGTGACTTCGGATCACGGGTTGTGCGGGGTCTTCAACAGCGGCGTGATCCGCAAGGCAAGGGCATGGGCGCGCGAGCAGCGCGTGACCCGGGCGGCCTCAATCCACGCATACTATGTCGGCATGAAAGGTTATGGTGCCTTGCATGAAACGATAGAGCCTGTTTCACCGCCAGTCTCAGCCGAGGCTCATCCGACACTGCGCAACTCCAACGTCCTATCGTCTTTCGCCTTCCGCACGTTCATGGACGGACGTTTCGACGAGGTGTGGGTCATATGCAACCGCTATGTCAGCAGCACTGTGTTCAACACTCAGGCACAGCGCATCTTTCCCATCTCAATACCTGAAGCGGTCGAGGCTTTCGCCAATCCCGTCAGACTGCTAGTCGAGCCAGATCCCCAGAGCGCGCTCGTTTCCGCATCCCGGTTGCTCGTGACAGCGGGCATCTACAACGTGCTCCTGCACTGCTCGGCGGGCGAGCACGCCGCGCGCATGATAGCCATGGACAACTCCACGAAGAGCCTCGAACGCATGCAGAACGAAATGATGATCCTGCGCAACCGCGCGCGCCAGGCCACCATAACGAACGAATTGAACGAAATCGTGAGCGGCTCCGAGGCTCTATCCGACTGATGCCGCATTTGCGATACAAAAGATTTATGAAATGAAAGACAATCCCCAAAAAATTAAAAACACCGGCCATATCATACAAGTTCTCGGAGCGGTTGTGGACGTCGAGTTTTCGCGTGGCTGCCGGCCGCCGCTGTTGAACGCGCTGCGCACCACAAACCCGCTTCTTGACGATCAGCCCATGAACCTCACTCTCGAAGTTGCGCAGCATCTCGGCGACTGCCGAGTGCGCGCAATAGCCATGCAGTCCACGAACGGCCTCGCGCGCGGTGCCGAAGTGGAGGACACAGGCAACCCATTGAAAGTGCCGGTGGGTAAGGGCGCGCTCGGACGAGTGCTCGATTTGCTGGGTCGGCCGATTGACGGCAAGGGCCCGGTTCAGCACGATGACATGCATCCGATACATCGTCCGCCGCCCTCGTTCACGGAACAGAATCCGGAGACGGAAATGCTCATCACCGGAATCAAAGTCATCGACCTCCTGACACCATACCGCAAGGGTGGGAAAATCGGGCTTTTTGGCGGCGCCGGAGTTGGAAAGACTGTCTTGATACAGGAGCTGATACATAATGTCGCGCAGGAACACGGCGGGTACTCCGTCTTCGCGGGCGTCGGCGAACGCACGCGTGAAGGAACCGCTTTGTACAGGGAGATGAGCGAGACGGGCGTGCTGGAGAAAACCTCTATGGTCTTTGGCCAAATGAACGAACCCTCTGGCGCGCGCTCGCGCGTGGCGCTCTCGGCGCTGACGATCGCTGAATATTTCCGAGACGTTATGAACCGAGACGTGCTCCTTTTCATAGACAATATTTTCCGTTTTACACAGGCGGGTTCCGAAATCTCGGCGTTGCTCGGGCGAATTCCCTCCGCCACCGGCTACCAGCCAACGCTCGGAACTGAAATGGGTGAGCTACAGGAGCGCATCACATCAACGCGTCACGGATCGCTCACATCCGTGCAAGCGGTTTACGTGCCGGCCGACGACTACACGGATCCCGCGCCCGCCACGATGTTTGCGCACCTCGACGCCACCACGGAGCTCTCGCGGTCAATTGTCGAACAGGGCATATATCCCGCAGTCGATCCACTTTCCTCAACTTCCTCCATCCTTGATCCGGCGGTTGTTGGCGCGGAGCACGTAAGGGTAGCTCAAAGAGTCCAGGAATTTCTACAACGTTACAAGGAACTGCGGGATATCATCGCCATACTTGGAATGGATGAATTGTCCGACGAGGACAAAATCGTCGTCTCCCGCGCCAGAAAGATCCAGCGTTTCCTTTCACAACCTTTTCATGTAGCGGAAATCTTCACCAACACGAAGGGAGTGTACGTGCAGCCTTCCGACACTATCCGCTCTTTCGCGGCAATTCTCGACGGCAAAGGCGATGATCTTCCCGAACAGGCTTTTTACATGGTTGGCACATTCGAGGACGCGGTCGAAAAGGCGAAAACCATCTCTTTTAAAACAGCTGGGGTTTGAGCATGGCGAATGTTTTCAGGTTTTCAATTGTCACCCCTGAGGGCGTGGCGGCGGACGGCGAGGCCGAACTGGTCGAGGCTACATCAAGCGTCGGCCGTCTCGGCTTGATGGCTGGACACCAGCCGATCGTCGCAGACTGCCCGTCCGGTAAAGTGCGCGTCTTCGCGAACGGGAAATGGACGTCCTACGACTGTGATGCGGGTATTCTCGTGATGGACGGCAAACAAGCACGCTTCATCACCGCCTTCGCAGGCTCCGTCGGTTCCGTCGGTTAATCCGCGATCAGAGGTTGCACTATGGCGATCCAAAATGCTACACTTCCAACCAGTTCCCCGAGACCCGGGGGCAATATGTGTGTTCCGTCCGCCGGAAAAACGGTGTGATGCGAACATCACGCAAAACAAAAAAGCAAACCTACAAATAAAAGGAGATCCAATGAAAAAGTTCCTAGCGCTAATCGTGGCAACCGCTCTGGTCACAATGCTGACAGGGTGTGGATCGCTGCGTACACCAACCAGCGGCCCTAACGCCGACAATGTCTATTACAGCACCTTCTTCGGCATCTCAATCGAAAGCGCGGTCTACGGTGATGGCATCATCGTCGACAAGATGTAGGACGCGCATCGTATTTACCGTGTTTGGTTAAGACCACCCGGGACAGCCCATCGGTTTCGCAAGAGGCCGATGGGTCTTTTTTTTGCATTTCAAGTGTTACCCCGTTGGTCCCTGATAAGCTTGCAATTGGAGAGTTGGTTTGATATATTCAGCGCGGATTTGGCGGGTATATGCAGCAAGCCCGATGTGAAGTGGGCTTAGGAGGCGGAGGCGCAGTTAATGCTGACACACACAAAAACAGTCAAGGAATCAGAGGGCTATGAGTATGTTGTCGAAAACGACAGCGCGGCCACGATCGTCGGCTGCAGCCCAAGCCTTGCTGGCCGGCAAACCATTCCTGCCGAGCTGGACGGCCATCCGGTGAAGAAGGTGGGGAAGGGCGCGTTTTCCAGCGCGGCTTTTGCAGGCATGGAAATCCCGCCGTCGGTGGAGGAAATTTGCGACGGCGCCTTCTACTGGTGCGCGCAACTGAAGGAAGTGAGCTTCTCGGAGGGATTGCGTGTGATTGGCGACAGGGCGTTCGCGGTCTGCAGCGAGCTGGCCTCGATATCCTTGCCATCGACCGTTGCTGGGCTCGGCGAAATGGCGTTCCACAAATGCACGCGTATGTCGCGCGTCGAACTAAATGCAAATCTCCAATCCATCGGTTCCTTCGCCTTCGGCGGATGTTCTTCTTTGACGCATATCGCGATACCTGAAAGCGTGGTGGAGATGGGCGACAGCGCATTTTTCAGTTGCACGCACCTCAAGCATGTGGAGTTGCCTGGCGGGCTGCGAGTGATTAGCGACGGGCTTTTCTATAAGTGCTCAAGCTTGCAGTCCGTGGCCTTGCCGGAAAAGCTTGAGACGATCGGCAAGTGGGCATTCAAGGGCTGCTCTGCACTGGCCTCCATAACAATCCCTGACTACGTGTCCGAAATCGGACGGCAGGCTTTCGACGGCTGTAGCGCGTTGCCGGCTATAGCCGTGCTACCCGTCAATCCGTGGTTCGATGCGTGGCAGGGCGTTATCTTCACCCGGGACATGAAAAAGCTCGTCCGCTGCCCTGAAGGGATGAAGGGCGGCTACGTTATTCCCGAGGGCGTCGAGGTGTTTGAAGATGGGGCATTCGACAACTGCGCTCTGCTAAAGGAAATCACGATTCCATCAACCATGAAGGAAGTAAGAGGAAGTGCCTTCCACTGCTGCCGCAATCTGGTCAAAGTGACAGTCAAGCCGGAAAACAAGTCGTTCAGAGTGTCCGGGGACATGCTGTTTACTATGGACATGAAACGGCTCGTCTGCTGCCTGGGCGACAAACACAAGACTTACGAGATCCCCGATGGCGTTGTTGAAATCGATGAATTCGCGTTCGCCAACTGCACGCGCATGACCAGTCTCTTGGTGCCGGACAGCGTGTCCGCAATCGGTCAGGGCGCCTTCGCCGGTTGCTCCGGCCTGGCGACAATCGTCATGCCCGCCCAGCTTGATGAGATTACGCAGCGCCTGTTTTTCGGGTGCAATGCCCTTGTGGATGTCATTGTCCCGCCAGGCGTGAAAAAAATCGGAGCGCATGCGTTCGATGGTTGCATACGCCTAGCGCATGTGGCAATCCCTGACTCACTTGAGCACATCGGCCACTGGGCATTCTACGGCTGCAAATGGCAACCCCCGGAGCATTTTGGCAAGTCCGAGCCTGAAGGCGCCGCGGGCTCTGATTCCATTCTTTTTTAGCATTCATTTTTCCACATCATTTTTCTACAACCACATTAAGGTTACAAATAGTGAAAACCGTTCCACGTCCGCTCCGCTACCATCTCCGCTTCCAGATCCTGCCCGGCCCGCAAGTCGCGGCCGACGCCCGTGATTTGTCGGCCTTCTGCAAAAAACACGGTGTCGGGGAGGTCGTGCTTTTCTTTGCGGCAGAGGAATGGAACAACGGCCTGCTATCCCAAAAAGAGGAAGATCAATGGTTCAAGGCAATCCGAACCGCTAATGCAATTCTCTCCGATGCCGGGATCGTTGTCAGTCTCAACCCATGGATGACCAGTCTCCATTGTTCGCGCGGCCGCAGGTTTCCGGCCGAACGCCGCTTCATACCCACGGTTTCACCGGCGGGCGAGGTCTCAACCGCATGCGCCTCTTTCGCCGATCCAGCCTTTCAGGATTATCTGGCAAATCTTTACGGACGCTTCGCATCGCTCGGATTCCGCGTGATCTGGGTCGAGGACGACTTCCGCTTCCACAATCACGGACCCCTGACATGGGGAGGTGGTTTTGAACAGCCGGTGATCGACCGCTTCGCGAAGAAAACAGGCAAGTCCGCAACCCGGGAAGAAGTCGTGGCCGCCATCCTCAAGCCGGGCAAGCCTCACCGGTGGCGCTCGATTTGGTTGTCGGTCTGGCGAGAGATCCATCTCGAAGTGGCCAACCGTCTCTCCACGGCGGTATCCGACGCCTCCGGGGGAAAGACGATTCTCGGTCTTATGAGTTCAGCGGCGCAGCCGCACAGTCTGGAGGGGCGCGATTGGACGGCGCTTTTCGACGCGCTTTCGATCAACGGCAAGGTTGTGCACCGCCCGCATTTCGCATCGTATTCCGAAACGACAGGCACTGCCAGGCTACACTCCAACCAAATGCTGGATTTGCAGAAAACATTCCGTTCTGCAGGCTGTGAAGTGGCGCCCGAGATTGAGAACTTCCCATTCACGCGCTGGAGCAAATCAGATGCGCAGACATGGTCTGAAATGGCGCTGGCAATAATCCACGGTTCCGACGCGCTGCTGCTGGACATCTTCCCGTTTTCAGGCAATTCAGCATTGTCCGATCCCTCAATCGGGGCGATGCTCGATGCGGCGCGTCCTGGTCTGACGTGGCTTGCGGCCCATTTCTCGAAGGGACTTGAGACACACGGCGTGGGCGTACCATACAAGACCGACGCCGCCAGCCTTCATCGCGTGCCGAAAGGTGCGAAATCTTTGCACGTGTTTAACCACGTGTCGCCTTTTGCCGCGGGGAGCTTTTTAATGCAATACGGCATTCCGATCACTTCGAGGCCGCAACACGTGAATGCCATATTCGGGTCTCTTGCATGGTCTTTCACCGATGATGAAATCAGCGGCTTCCTCAGAGGCGGACTGTTGCTCGACGCCGCGGCCGCTGAAGTGCTAGTAGAACGCGGCTTCGGGCCGATGATCGGCATCTCGGCCCTCAAGCGCGTCTGCCGTGAGGAGGATTCATACGCAATCGAGGAAACCCGCGATCCGGCTTGTGGCGTTGCCCCGGACTTTTACATGAACGCGAACATGAGCGAGTGGATGGCACAGCTTTCGCCGGTGCGCGGCGCCAAAACTTGGACACGGATTTTAAGGCCCGACCGCAGTGTGTTCGGCCCCGGCTGGACGGTCTTCACCAACAAGGATGGCGGACGCGTGGCTGTTTACGCCGCGCCCGATCCCGCGAGTGCCGCTCCATCCGACAAACGCCAGGTTGTCACCCAGTCCCTTGTCAACTTCGTTGCTGGAGGCTCGTTCGCTTCCCCAATGGCCACTGGCGAACCATATCAACTCGTGATACACATGGGCGAAGGAGCGGACCAGCGCGTGGCAGTGTTGAACTGTTCCACCGATCCCTCCTTGCCGAAGATATTCTGGCCTGGACGCAAATCCTCGCTGGAATGGACTCTTCTGCCGCCTTGCGGTGATCCGAGACCTCTCAGGGACGGCGGACCCGTTCCGTATCTCGGCTTCAGCGTCGGCAAGTGATGTCCATGTCCAACGGAACGCCATGTGGTATGAATGGGAATAATCGCAAACTTGATCGAAGCATTCTTTTTATCGAAAAGGTCTTTCTGCGGCGCGCGCCGGAGACTTTGCGGGGTGTTGAACTTTTCAATATGCGGCTTCTTCGCGACCTTGGGGAACTTGGGTGGAATGTCCGCGTACCCGCTGATAAATCGTGGCGCGACGTCTTCCACAAGGAGTTCGGCGGGGTGTCGGGGGTCGAATTTGTATACGCTGGCCGCATGTGCGTCATAAAGTGGCTGTGGTTCGTCGCGCTTGGCCGACGGCACGACGTGCTGCTCGTTGGAAATGTCGGCAACCTAATCGGACCGCTGGTTTGTCTCGCTGGGAAAATGAAGAAGGCCGGGCGTTGTGTGCTTATTGCGCATCGCGAGACTTCGGCGGGTTTTCTAAAGAGCCTGGAATGCTGGCGGGGGTCTTGCGTGGTGATTGCCGTCAACGGCAAGATCGCCAGGCCTTTTGCAGAAGCCGGTTTCGAGGTGCGCGTCGATTATGGCATTATGAACGCGGAGGATTTTTATCCCCGCAGGCAAACTCCGGGTGGCGGCGCGGCGGGAATTGTGTGTTTCTGCGTGGTGGGCATGCTGGACAACTCATGGAAGGGGGCCGACACCGCCATCGCGGCATTCCGGAAGATGCCGGCGGAGGTGAGGGAGAGATCCGAGTTGCATTTGGCATCGTATTCAACCCCGCCCGGTTTCCCCGAGAGCAACATCGTGGCCAGGGCGTGGATGCCCGCTTCTGAAATAGGCGAATGGCTGCGCGGGATGGATGTCATGCTTTGCCCTTCACGGGACGAAGAGGTCATGCGCGAGACTTTTTCCCAGGCGATCGTGCAGGGCATGCTCACAGGGCTGCCCGTGCTTGCGTCGGATCTTCAGGTGTTCCGCGAGAAACTCGATAAAGGTGGCGGAGAAATCTTCCGGGATGTGGAGGATTTGTCGCGCAAAATGCAAGAACTCGTCCTGGATGCCGACAAGCGCTTGAAGCTCGGACGCGAGGGGCGCGCCACAGCGCTGGAACGCTACGTCTGGGATTCCTCTGTTTTCGCTTCAAGATATCTGCCCGGGCAAGCCCATGAGGAGAAAAGCGCGTAGGGGAAAACAGGGGGGCGGGGTATGTCCTGGTTTCGAGCAGCGGTTGAAACCGGCGGGGTATGTAGTGTATAATGGCGTTATGAAAAGGAAAGCGCTATTATTCGTCACAACGCTGGTTTCCGGGATTCTGTTCTCTTCAGGATCGGCGGTCGCACAGGTGAGGTTCACGTCTGAGGCAACGCTCGATTCGATAAGCATCATATTGCCGGTGATACGCAACGCCCGTGAAAATCCGCCAAAGCCTCTGGAGATAACGCGATGGTCTTTTTCTGATGGGCAAAAGACCTGGACGGAGGAGCGCGCGCGCGTTCCGGAGCTTTGGATCGAATCGCAGCATGCCGCGGGCTGGCTTGATCTCGATGGTGGCAATGTGCAGATATTGGCGCGGATTACGAAGATGCCCCCGCAAGGACTTGAAGAGCAGGCGACGCGTGAGGTCTTCGAGGCGAAGATGTCCAGTCCCGTTTATGATATCGACGCCAACACCGGCGAATCGGAACTGGCGAAGTGGATGGCGGCGTTTTGCGGCGTGAGGGTGGACGAGATGCCAGTGACGCTGGCGGTGAACAAGTCGCGTCTTGACAAGGTGCTTCAGTTCAATATGTCTG
>JALHHX010000075.1:0-4652 GCA_022837245.1 Lentisphaerota bacterium | reverse complement strand
GGGCCTATGCCTTCCGCCTGAACACGGGTTATCCGGGGCAGGGAAAGTCACCGCGCAACTGGTTCGCTCTCGTGCTGAAGTTTAGCGCGGAGCCGGATTCGGCTGTGGACAAGGCCATTCAGAGCGACCTGCTCGGCAAAATCAAGACGACCAGCAGTTTCGATGGCACGCGTGCCGTCTCGGTCAAGAAAAACCGCACTCGGAGCACAACGCGTCAGGTGCACGAGGGTCCAGTGCGCGATCGCGCCCGCAAGAGCATCGAGTTCATGACCACATGGTGGTATATGGATACAGAGAACTACATAATGCTTTCCAACCACGATGCGGCGGAGAAGTTCGCAGGCGAGATCCTCGACGAGATGGAGATGATGCGCACGCATTACGAGGTTGTGGCGCCGAAATTTCCGACTGCTGACGACGATATCGGCGTCATAAGGCTGTTCAGCGACGATGTGGGATATTTGTCCTATCTTGGGGAGGATTTCAGCATGATGGATCCGACTGCGACTGGCGGGATTTTCTCCGGGGCCAGGCGCGAGCTGGTGATACGTCCCGTATCGGGCAACATGCGTGCGGAGCGCGAGGGTTCGATACGGGGTATCATAAAACATGAAGGATTCCACCAGTACGTGTTCATGGCGATGGACGGCATATCGCCTTCCGCGTGGTTCAACGAGGGGTTCGCCAGCTTTTTTGAAAACTGTGAATTGGACAGGCGTGGTGCGATCACGGTTATGGAATCCGCGTACCACTCTGATATACTGACCGACCTGATAAAGCGCGGAGATTACAATTGGGAAGACGTGCTGCGTTCCCACCTCAGCATAGACTACGCTCAGTTTTATGCGGATGCCAAGCAGAACTACGCAGTGTCATGGGGGCTTGCATACTACCTCGTCCGCGGTGCGCCCAACGAGCGCGGCAAACCGTATGCGAATGTGATCCCCGCATATCTTGATGCGCTCTCGAAGACGGGCAAGGCCGAATTGGCAACGGCGGCGGCGTTTGCAGATATCGACTTGAAGAAGTTCAGTGACGATTTCACGTCTTTTTGGACGACGGTTAAAAAGCGCCAGGATGCCAAGCAAAGGAAGGGGCTTTGATTGGCTCTCTTCTCGAAAGGCAAAAAGCGCCCGCATGGCGAGCTTGAGGCGGTTGTCGCGGCATACGAGCGGCAGCTCCTCGTCTATGCGGCCCGCATAACTGGCAGCCCGTCTTCGGCGGAGGATATAGTGCAGGAGACTTTTATCAAGCTTGCCGACAAGTGGAAGGGACCGCTTGAGCCCGGTCCCCAGGTTTCGGCATGGCTTTACAGGGTTGCGCACAACGAGGCGATTGATTTTATCCGCAATGAGAAGCGGCGTGGCGAGCTGCATATGCGGCACGTGGAAGAGCGCGGGGAGATTGAGCCTCCCAGCGCGGGGCAGGGAGCTCCGCGTGTTTCAGAGGAGGCTGTGCGCGTGGCACGAGCGCTTGATATATTGTCTGAGCGCGAGCGTAATCTCGTGGTGCTGAAAGTATATGAGGAGCGGTCATACAAGGAAATAGCGGAGATGACAGGGCTTAGCATGGGCAACGTGGGTTTCATATTGCATACGGCCATGAAAAAACTCGTTGCGCATCTTGGAGAAAAAGGGAAAGGAGAAGGGAATGGCGACTGACGACAATAGAACCCGTCCGCCCAGATCTTCGGGAGCGCATCGCGTTGATTGCGGGCAGATACGCGAGCTTCTATTCGCATATCTGACGCACGAGCTCGGCGACGCCCAGTCGCTCTTGGTGCGCGAGCACCTGCGGCATTGCCCCGACTGTGCCACGGAGGCGCGCGAGATGCAGGAAACTGTTGATCTGATAAGGCAAAACGATCCTGCGGCCAGCGTTGCCACCAGATTCGCTCCAAAGCGGCGCAAGCGTCTGATTTGGTTGATGGAGCATCCGTTCATTGCCAAGTGCATCAAACATAACAGGATTACCTCTCTGGTAGTTATGATCGTGGTGCTTGCAATATTCCTGACGGTATTGCTTTCGCTTCGTATATACCGCGAGGCGGTGACGGCGCTGCCGCCGGTCAGGCTTGAAATCCCGAAGGGCGAAGAGAAACTCAAGGATTTAAAATTCCCACTGCCTTATGACGATCCGTCGCATCGCGCAATACCGGGGATCGACATCGGCGACAGCAACGTCAACACGAACAGTTGACGTAGTCTGCCAGACATTAGTGGCTATTCAGTGTTGCCCTTCTGCCGAGTGATTTTGGTTTCGCTCTGAATGCGCTGGTGTATTGCCAATGTGCCATGCAACCTCAAAAAAAAGGGCACGGGGAGTCAATCCCCGTGTCCTACTGCATCCGTTTATGCAAACGCTTGTAGACGTTTACTTTTTCGGGGGGACCACGGCGTCCTTGGCGGCCTTGGAGATGCGGAACTTGAGCACCTTCTTGGCGGGAATCTTGATTGATTCGCCAGTCGCGGGGTTGCGGCCCATTCTGGCCTTGCGCTGCTCGAGGACGAGTTTGCCAAGTCCGGGGATCGTGAATCCACCCTCGCGCTTGGAGCCATCGCATGCGAGCGCAACGAGTTTTTCCATGACAATCTTGGACTGGGCTTTGGTTATCTTGGCTTCTTCTGCGAGAGCCGCGATAATCTGAGCTTTGGTTTTGGGAAGTGTTTTCGCCATTTGTAACCTTTCTTGTTTGTTTGTAAACGCCTGACATCATACAAGCGACGCAGTAATTAAACTACAGTTGGAGCCGTGTTTGCAACAACAAAAAAGCAAAATATCGCGATTTTCTGAGGAAAAACGCGATTTTTTGTTCTAAAGGACGATTTTCACCACGTCTGTAAGGGTTTTAATGAGAATCCAGAATGCGAATTGCCCCGCGAAACCAGTTGTGGTATGATTTGAAGCCCAAGTTGAGTTACGCTAAATGAAAGATTCCACACGCCAGACGCTGCCAGCAAAACGCGAAGCCAAGTTAGTTGAAAAGCATGCATTTCTGACGGCGCCCGGGCTCCCGCGGGAGGCCGTGGATTTGATCCGCCAATTGCTGGCCGCGACGGATGACGAATCGCTCGTCGCGCTCGCGCGGAGTGTGACGCAAGGCAGCAGTTTCTCTTTGGCCGCTGATGTGGAGGAGCCAGACGTGGCGTTTTTAAAAGCCCTGCCGTCTTATCCATTCTTTCACCAGAAAAGGGAACTGCCTAACCCGATCGAATACGCGCAGCTGGATCCTCTGAGCGTGGGTGAATGGTTTAAGCCCGATGGCGAGTTTCACCGTGCGATGCCGGGCTACGAGTACCGCGCGGAACAGTACGAGATGTCATCAGCCGTGGCAGAGGCGTTCAGCTCACAGCGCCATCTCGTCGTGGAGGCGGGGACCGGCACAGGCAAGACTATGGCGTATCTCGTGCCGGCCGTGTTGTGGTCCCTAGCCAACAAAGTGCCGGTCGTGATAAGCACGAACACAAAGAACCTCCAGGAGCAGATATACCACAAGGATCTGCCGGTTATTTCGCGCATTATAAGAACGCCATTTAAATCTGCGATAATAAAAGGTCGTTCGAATTATATATGCTTGCAACGCCTCTCGTATCTCCTGGAACACCGAGAGATAGAAGTTGAGCGCGAACAGCTGCTCCCGCTCGCTCAGGTCTGCGCATGGCTTTTCCGCACGGAAACCGGCGACCTGGGAGAGCTCCAGCACGGAAGCGGACTGGTCGAGAAGCTTGCGTCTTCCGCCGAGGAATGCCGCGGCCGCAAATGCCCCCATTATAAACGCTGCCTAATGCAATGGGCGCGCAACCGCTCCGTCAATGCAGATATCGTGATTACCAATCATTCGGTATATTTCTCCGAACCTGACGACAGCGTGCTGGCACTGCCGAAGAACGCGCAGGTGATTTTCGACGAAGCCCACAACCTCGAGGAGGCCGCCACGCGCAAGTTCCTGCGCGAGGTCACGCCGTATTCGTTCCGCAATCTTCTGCGCAAGCTCAGACAGGCGTCGCGCACGAAGGAAAGCGGGTTTGTGTTCAAGCTGAAAAAATCGCTCCTCGAAAATAATTTCCTCGTTGATGCCCAAGCTCGTGACACGATGTTCGACATCCTCAGCGATGTGTCGAACCACGTAGAGGCGGTCCGTTCGTCCGCAAACGATTTTCTATCCGCAGTGGCGAATATTCCACGTCCCGGCGAGAACTCCATGCGCATTAGGCGGGAGTTTACTCAGTCGCGCATTTGGCTTGGCCTGACTCCCCAGCTCAACGCCATTCTCGACGACCTCGAAGCACTGGCAGTAGATATGGAGAAAGTGAGCGATGTGTTCACGCCACCTGCGGATGGCGTCGGTGCTCATGCGGGCGCGGCGCGCAAGCCGACCGTCACAGAGCTCGCCAACCTCGCCGAACTGAGCCGAGAGGATCCTTTACTTCCCGACGTAGTTGCGGAGTTTGGGCGTGAGGCGGACATGCTTGTCGAGACGATCCACGGGCTCCAGTCGGATATGGAGTTTTTGACCTCCGTGGATGATGCAAACTGGGTCTATTGGCTGAGTTCCGACCGCGACCGTACTTCGCAGCGCATGGCCGGCGGTATCCACGCCGCCCCGATAGAGATTTCCAATTATCTCGCAGATTCGCTCTTCAAGAAAAAGG
>JALHHX010000308.1 GCA_022837245.1 Lentisphaerota bacterium | reverse complement strand
GGCTTCGTTCAGGAAACGCGCGTAGTCCGCGCCCTCATGCGCGGCCAGTCCGGCGTAACCGCCGCCGGGGCAGATCACGATGGCGGCGCCGGTCGCCTTGTCCGGTTCGGGAAGATAGGGGGTAAGCGTGGGGATATCCTTATCCCCCTGGCCCAGCGCGCCGGGCGCCCCGTCGGGCCAGAGCGGAAACGAGTTGGCGGGCTGAGCCGGCGCCGCGGCGAGCCAGGTAAAGAATGCGGCCATAACAATAATGCGCTTCATTGCACCGGCAGCATAGCCACGCCCGGAAATATTCGCGATGGAAATATGAAGCCCGTCAGGCCGCCGGTTTCTTCCGGCCGGAGGGCTGGAATGCTTGTCCAATAGCATGCCCGCTTCAGTGCGGCGGGAAATCTTGCTGTAAGAACTCAGCGATGGCTTTGGCCGCGAGTGCGTGGGCCGCTTGATTCGGATGCGCGTCGTGACGATTGACAACCCAGTTTGCGGAGGCGTGAGCTTCAAAGAGCGGCAGCAGATCGAGGTGCGGCACTCCGGCATCGCGCCAGAATTGGCCCAACTGGGCATGGACTGGGCGATAGTCGTAGCCAGGGCCGAGGCGGTGGAGAAATGGAAAGGTCACCACCCGGAACCGGCCGCCATGGCTCTCGATAAAGTCCCGCAGAGATAGCAGCCGCTTTTGTTGGGCTTCCCAGGTGGGGCCGTTATACAGCTTGCGAACGAATTGGTAATAGTTCGACACATCCGGGTCAAACCGGCCGCGGAACCAGTAATAATAAGTGTCGAGGAAGAAACTATGCCGGATGAAGAAATTGGTGGGCGGGTTGGAGCGGACCCGGGCATCAACAATGTAGGCTTCATCCGTAACGTCGCCAATATCATTCAGGACATAGACCAGGACCACTTGGTCGAACTGGTAACCTTGCCGAACCAGTTCTTCAGCGACAAAGATTTCGTCGCCGGTGTCGTAGCCGTTGACGGCCATGACATGCACCTCATCCTGAGTGAGGTGGCGGATCTGGTTGGCGAAACGGTCTTCGACGTTGGGGATGCCGTGGCCGGCGGTGAAGGAATCGCCGATAAAAGTGATGCGGCGGCGGCCGGGGGTGCGAGTGGGAGGATAATCACTGACGTTGTCGCGAAACCCGGCATTGTTCGGGCGCCAATGGCGGTCGAACCACCGCTGGTTGACGCGCGTCAGGCCGAAGGCGTCGGTTGTATCGTAGCAGAAGCGAAAGTAGAACTCCCCGACAGCGAGGAGCAGGGACACCAGAAAAGCTGAAAGCAAAGCGTTGCCCAGGATGACCGTGGCGGCCCGCCGCCGCCGCCCGGCGCGGCCAGACCAGCGGATGAACCAGGCGCCTGCCGCGCCGATGAGAACCGGCAGGCCCAGGAACAGCACGCTCACCAGAACATCGCCGATGTCGGCAAAAGTTTTCATGCGGATCGGGGCAGGGTTGTCAGAAATCCGATGCCGGCAGTTGGTTTGGGCAGGTCGTGCGCCCAACTCCGCTTCCAGCTTGGACGATTGCTTTTCAGAACGCAGCCAGCATACCGCATTACGACCGTAGCACAAGATTCCAACACCCCTCGGCCGGGTGGCGCAGCCGAAAATTCCCGCA
>JALHHX010000074.1 GCA_022837245.1 Lentisphaerota bacterium | reverse complement strand
CAAGAATCGGCGTCGCAAATTGCTTCGACCATGCAGATGGAGTGGCCGTTGCGGTTTTTTCATTCCACAGCGCGAGCAACTTTGTCCGACCTTGGTGGCTCTTAATTTCTGTGACCTTCTGAACGAGCATCTGCTCGTAAGTCGGCTTGTCGGCGAGGAACGACGATTTATCCAGCCCCTTAAGATAAAGATCGTCCATCTCCTGAGTGTCAAGACCAGAAAGTTGTTCGCTGTAAGTTGCCTTGAACAAGGCAAGGCATCCCTCAATCATATCACGATTGACATCGCCCATATCGGTGATTTCGTGGAAGAATGCATCTCGCCTGTCATTCTGTTCCAGTCGACCTCCAGAGGCAATGTCTTTGAGGAGGCCAAGGAATGTCTTAGACTGAGGCTTGAGTGCCACAAGTGTAGCAGAGGGAATGCGTATCGTACGCGTTTTGTCCCGCCACGCCTCCATGCATTCCCAAAAAGAATTCACGGGCGTTATAAATCCACGCTTGGACGATTCTGAAACTATGCGATAGTCCCTCAAAAGTGAGCGAATTTCATTCTCTCCGGTTTCACGATGCCAGAGCCATGCTCCATCTGTGCCGAAACAACGCCGGACATCCGCAAGCGGGTCCGAAGCGTTAATCTCTTCCGCCGTCTTTCGGAAAAGGCCATCTTCAAATTCATCAAGCCAAGCGTTCATCGCCCTTGCGGCATTTTCCTTTGTAAACAGGGCTGAAAGCCGGGCTTCAACACCGGGATCATCTGCCGCCATGCGACCAATCTCCGTTGCAACGCCAGAAAGAGTAGCACCTTTCTGATTGGCCGGATTGGTGAGCAGCGTGAACTGCTCGATATAGCGTTCCGACCCGACGGCCTCCGGCAATGCCTCGAAGCACCACAAGGGATATTGGAAGTCGCGTATTCGCACGGCCAAGTCATGTGCAACAATATCAATCGAAGCGTTTTCTCCAAGGTTGAACACCGCCTTGGCAAGATCGGCGAACCGCCGCTGTTCCTCAGTAAGAACGCCAATGTATGCCTCGTGATACCTTCCGCCGCCAGTGCCGAGAACCTTCTTGAAATATGCTAGAATCGCCTCTGTCACGTTCGCCACAGAAAGAGGCGGACTTTCCCCGTCGCGGACAAAGCGATAATCGCCACCAACATATTCCTTGAGGAGATAGCCAACTAGGAAGCCATGTAGCGCGGTTGGCATGAATCCAACATCGAAGAGCGCTTCTACAATCTCTCCGAACTCGACCCGACCTTCACCCCCAGACTTGAAAGCGTGCTTGAGCTTCTGTTCGACCTTGGATTTGATTTTGGAAATCTTCAGCGCAGGTAAAGCCTTCCAGTAATCCGCCTTATCTTTCACCGAACCGATAAGTGCATTTTCCGATGCGGCATCCATTTTGCCGCCTTTTTCCCCATTAGGGAGATGCCCAAGGCCACCATACACTCCAGCAGAAACCTCGGCTTTTGTCGCCTGATTAAACTGGGTGTCTTTCAAACCACGCTCAAATTCAAGTGCGAGCGGGTACTTTTCAAGTACCGACAGGCGCAGCTCCTCGCCCACCTCGGAAGCCCCGTGGCAAACAACACCAGTTGCATTTCGCTTTGTCCGCACGGTAAACGCACCAGTTGCAATCTTGTCTCTCCATGCGGAAAGTATCTTCTCCGCCTCAGATAGTGCATTGTTGGACTGCTGCGCGTCTTTGCGGGCATACCAATTTGCTCTAGCCTTGTATTCAGCCCACTTTGCGAAATCGCCATCATCCAGTTCCACGGAAGTCGCATCGATAAATACTACGTTGCCACTTCGCGGATCAGCAAGTGCCTTGCTTATCGCCTCTTTTGCAGCAACTGCATCCAGACTGTTTCGGCCAACCACAATCATGGCTCGCATCTTATAGTTCTTGGCATCTTGAGCCAAGAGTTGTCCTAAAATCTGCGAGAAGGAATCCGGCCCAGCAAGGCGTATGTCGAATCTCTCCTCCAATGGACGCGACAGCCGCAACACATCTTCACGCTGCCATTCTTTCAATAATTCCTTGGTCTTGGTGTTTTGTAGGCAGTTCTCTTTGAGTTTTTCGATTTCCTGCAAATCGCGTCCGCCCGTTGCCATAGGTGCCTGATATACGCGCTTGCCGTTTACCTCATCAACAAAAAGAATCTTATCTGCATTTGCGAGCTTATCGGCAAGTGTCACTCCCGTGCCGCTTTCAAGCCCCTCCACACCCTCGAAGGCAAGGCGAAGGTTCTCTTCCGTGGCAAGGAACTCAGGCGGATTGTTGAGTTTCTTCGCAAGAGCTTGAAACATGAGTATGGTTTTAAGAACACGCTTCTCAGCGGCGTCAAGTTTGCCGGACTTGTCTGGATACACTTCGAGAATCGCCCTCACTTGTGCATCCAGATTGCTCTTTCCCGTTTCGCCGGTCCCTCTCAGTGTCTTGCCGGTCTCGTAGAAGTAGTCCCAAAGTAGATCGACACCCAACACGTCACCGTTCTCCGGCGAATGGTTCTTTATGTACCACTTGAATGCGCGGGCATCCTCTTCCGCCGAAATGAACGTAAACATACTCCGCTGATTCGAGTCGAAAAGCGCAGCAATGTTCTTTAATGCCAGTGCGGCATACGGATGAAACGGCAGCATGGCACGAAACACGCCGTCATCGACATCCCTTAGCATTTTCGCAATCTTCCGACGCGGCTCCTCCATGCGCTCGTTCAGATCGTCGGCAAGCGCATCCCACTCCTGTTTGAAAGCCGGCTTCACTTTCAGCGCATCGCCAATCAACTCGAAGGCGATGTTCTCTGGAAGGCTTATCTCCATCGTCGGCTTAAATCGGTCGACAATAATTTGTGCGGAGTTGTCGTTTTCCGGCAGGAACGATGTGGTGAAATGGGTCACAATCACAAGATTGAATCTTGTTGAGCTGGAGAGTTCCGCAAGGGACTGCAATGTATCAAGTTTCGTCTTATTGTTTTTGAAGAACGCGGAAAACTCATCCCAAACAAGTATGAGATGGAGATTATTCTTTTCAACCGTCTCACGTATCCAAGAGGCAAGGTCTTCCTTTGAGAATCGTAACGCCATTAATCCCTTGTCCTTGGCAAGGCGGCGGATTTCCTTAAGCAGATCATCCGCCGCACCGTTCCCCTTGAGGATCGCTAGCACATCGTCCGCCGACTTCCCTGCAAAGCATCCTTTGTGGCAATAGGGGGATTCCTTGATAAGAGCATTGAAATAAGCTCGTTCTGTACTTCCTTCCAGCCATTTAGCAATGCCGCCGCGTAATGTAACACCGGCATCATAGGGAATCTTCGCAGAATCCAAGGCTTGTGTAAGACTTGAAAAAACTGCTGCTATAAGATCCTCCGGGCCAGATATTTCAGCAGATCCATGCCGAGCCGCGACTACTATCTTTCTTGCCTTGCGATGTCCGGCAAGCTTCTTTTTCAGATCACCCTCAGACACAAGAGGTGCGTAGTCGCTGAAATAAGCATCAAACTCCGCGTCCTTACAAGTCAACAGGTTGCGCAAAGCCCACGCCACTTGACTTTTCCCCGTACCATACGCACCGTGGATCCAGATTGAATGCTTGTCAATTTCACTCGACCGGGCAAGCATTTTTTCAGCCCTTTTGAGAAGTGCAACAAATGTCTTATGCGGATACGTGCGTTTCCATCCATCTGGATCATCCGTGAACGTTGATTGAGAAATTTCAGGATGAAAATACTTCAATTGAAAATAGTCGCAGTAATTAGACATGACTTTCCTCCTTGTTGAAAAGCGAGAGCATACCTGTAGCTGTCTTGTCGTCAGCGAGACGGACAAGCTCAAGATCGTGTGTTGTGGTGAATGTGACGAAATCAGGGTTCGTCCGAGCAAGTCCGTTCAGAAGTGCTTCCATCTCATCGCGTGCGAGTCCGAATATCTGCGCTGGGCTAATCCCCTCAGCCTTAATAGAGAAGTCCATAAGGCGCGACAGAGAAAATTCCCAATAGCCGCCGCATTTTTCTGCGAACTTGTATAGCGCATAAAGCATTACAAGTGGCGATGGTTTTTCTGGTTTTGTTCGGGTGATAGACTGAAGCGCATGGCCAGTGTCGACGAACGTTCCAAATTTGAGACGTTTTCCAAGGGGTGTTTCGCACAGACGCTTGAACGACTTTAGAATTGATCTTGCGTCCTTCTCTTTCACTCCAAAGGGCGCTAGCGCGCCAATAATCTCTTGCGACTCATACACACGCTCGACATCCATATTCCGCACATACCATTCAAGTTGCGGATTCTCGTTTACCAGGTTTACAAGGACAAGAGCCCATGTATCCTCGGCGTTCACTCCAATAGCCTTGACGGTTTCATAAAATGCGGTCGTCTTATTCTTGGCTATCAATCCCGCATCCGAAAGGAAGCGTTTGTATTTTGCAATCTGCATCGGGCCGAGAGTATTGTTCATCAAATACTCCGTGCCGACTGCAAAAAAGTCGGTAATCCATTCGGGTTTAGGTGCATGGTCAGCAAAGGTGTTGATGCTTTTCATTTTTATTCCTTCATTTTCTGGTCGTTTCAAAGAGTCTGCACGATAGCATCCCATTTCAATATTGTGACATTGACCGCAATGTATGCAATTTTCAATGTGCAGCCCATTCTTGAAAGAAAGTGCTCCTGATCGGCAATTTGTCTCACACGCACCACACTCAACGCAGTATGCTGCTTTAATGAAACATTGCCTGAGCCTTTTACTAGTGGCAGTTTTCGAGAGTGCGGTAGGATACGACACCGTCAGCGTGCCATCCGATTCTGCCGCTTCCAGATCAACAGATTCGCTCAGAGTCTTGATCCATTCTCGCCAGTCCGTCGTTGGTTTTGCTATGCGAAGTGTCGTGCGACCATCGGCTTTTGTTTCAGAAATCTTCGGTTCATTATCCTTGACATCTCGTCCATTACGTCGCTCAATCCATCCTCCACATGAGATGTAGGTATCCATAGATGGGTCATCAACACCTTCACGTATGATCCTCTCGAATCTGCCAACTTCGTCAGGGTAGTTTATTCTCCGAAACCAATCGGATTTATCTGCCGAATGCGGACAAAAGAGGCATCCTGCGCGAGAATTTCCTTTCGTGTAAGCTTCGTTGAGGACGAGTTCCCTGAAAAATATGTAGAGCCAAACTTCTGCACTCGTCCACTCCAACATAGGATTGTACGAATACTGTCCTTTCTGTTTTTTACCATAGTTCTCGTACTCGTATTCGGCCCGTGTGGCACTTTCGTGACCACGGACGCCTACAAAATCCATACCTGTATAGTCTCGTTTGCCGAGTATCTCACGGATTTTGAGCGTCTGAGGGACGGACTTATGAACAGTGCAACACCACCTAAGAACACATGACGGCGGTCCAAAGAGACGCCACGATTCCTCTGGTGCAAAGCGTGACTTTGCGCGATAAAACGCGATTCCATCCTCCTTGCATCTTGCCTCCACCACATCGACGGCCTTGTAGGTATCGGGAAACTCCATCCCGGTATCGCCAAACACGACCATAAACGCGGTACGCGGCAACGCTCGCCGGACAAGTTCCAGAAGTACAATCGAATCTTTGCCGCCCGAAAACGCAACGTGGAAGCAGTCAAGTTTCTTATCGTATTTGCGGTAGATGTCGTATATCTTCTTGACGGTGAGTGTTTCCAGCGCCTCTATACGGAGACGGTTTTTCGTGAGCATCGCCTCCACATCCACGGGGATAAGTGATGTCCCCTTAGGAAGTATCGCTTCTCCGTTTTCATCCTTCAATATCTCAATTTTGGGCTTCTCATAGAGAGAACCACCGTTTGTCTTGGCCACCTTTTTGCCGCGATACCAATAAATGTTTGACTCGGCCCAAAGATATGGAGATGCACTACTACTGTCATATTTCCAAAAATCTCCAAACCCAAGGAGGTCGAGTTCCAATGCCCATACTGGGCGGGGTTCCTTTGAGAACTCCGAAAGCGAATCCGCAAGCAGTAGGCCTCCAGTTTCCGGGTCATGTGAATAAGCATACATCAGCGTTTCTCCAATTCTTTCATTCGGGAGACTACCACACCAACGGTTTTGGTCGAGCGACGCAGAACGCATTGTGTTGCGACGAGAAAGTCTCCAACTTCTTCCGCCTCCGCCGCAACACCGCAGCGAATAGCTATGGTTGCAAAAGCATCCTCCGCGCTCCATTCGCTGTTGAAACGTGGAACGACGGCTCCTGACACATCCCTTGCGGGAACAGACGGTGACACAAGGCAAAATTCCTTGCTGGACCGACGCAAGAATCCCTCTAGTAAAAACTTGTTCCATGTGAACCCAGGAACAGCGGGAAAATCCAACAGATTGGCGAATGCTCCAAATGGCATTACACCTCCTTCGCACACACTCGATATGGATTCGTCAATCGATGGGACATCGAAAGTGATCAGTGAAGGAGCGACAAAGCGTTCACGATCAACACGCACCATTTCTTCATGCGCGGTCTTCAAAGCCAACCAAGGTGCGATATTATATTCCTTGGCAATTGTCTCAATCTGTTCAAGCGACACGTCTAAATGCTCCCGTAGGAATGCATGAAGAGGAATCTGTCCATCCATGCTTGCTCCCTTTGCGCACACAATCTGACCGTGGATGTCGAATCGCTCCGATAGAAAACGCTGAAAGAAAACTCGGCGAAGCGCACTATCAGCCATTCCTCGGTCGTTCATGGCTGCGGAATCGTCGAGACGCAATTGGGAAAGAGAGAAAAAACCCTCGGCTTCGATTGCTGAGTCGCATTGTGATCTTCCACGAGCGACTTCTGCATCGTCAAACTCGACCCGTGATACTATAACATACGCATCTTGGCTTATTCTGACAAGATTGTCCAGCCCCTTACAAAGATTACGAATAAACACAATATCCACATAAGGAATCCGCTTTGAAACCGCAACCATGTCAATGATAGAACCTTCCTGCGGCACGATAAGAGAAGCGAAACGCTTGTCAAGCGGCTCTGGCCCTTTGGGGCCAAAGAGTTCGCCGGAAATCTCGAATGCATCCTGCGCCTCATGCGCCATTGTCTCACGAAGCATCTCAGAAGAGACTATGCCAATCTGCATAAGCTCTGAGGCATGGCGCTCCATCAAACGCGAGAATTGAAATACCGTCTGACCTTGCCCGACAAGTCTTTCGACAAGCGTCCGCCACCCGCCACCCTTTGATGATGGCCGGGGGAACACCTTTCCATCGTGGACAACGCCGACCCTTGGCAGAACGGCATTGAAGTCAAAGTCCTCTGGCAGATCCATGCCATGATACTGTCTGTAAAGCTTACGGATTTTGTTGCGGTCAATTATCGAACTGGGTCTAATCCCATTTGCAAACTCTGCCTCCAGCAATTCTGCAAGTTGGCTCTCATAGGAATGCGAAGGGACGGTTGCTCTTGTGGTGGCTGGCTGCAAAGGCTTATTCTCCCAGCGCGAAAGAAGCCGCATCGCTTTGTCCCAATGTCGCTCATACCACTGCGAGTTTACGAAAATGCGCTTACCTCTTCGCACGGCTGGGTCACCCCAGCTGTTGTGACCTCGACCATCTGGCCCGATCATGGGCGAATAAGCAAAAAGTGGACAAGCTGAAAGAGTCGTTCCTAGCAACTCCTTTGTCCCATCAACGGTAAGCAACTTCACGAAATCGTCATCAGGAATCCTGTCTTCGGCAAGAGCAGCATAGATATGCTGCTTGACATACACTCCAATTTTGGAATTGGAGACGTCCTCTGCTGCGATTGCGGATGACGAATTATTATCTTGTCCATTCTGGCGTTGGCCTGGTTTTGTGTATGTAATTAAAACGCTTTCAAGTCCAATACCAAAAAGTTTGCACAGCCTGCGTGTTTGTTGCACGAATTCACGCGATGCGCAATTAGCTTCATACCATACACCAGCCCCTTTGACAAATTTGCCTTTCCTAAGTCGTGTTGGATTCAATGCCATATTTGGGACGTTTCCGCGACCGACTATATCGTGGAGCTTGCACGGCCACAATGTTTCCAATGCCATGCAAATCTTCTCTGGCAGATTTAGCCATTTACCGTCAAGTGGATATTCTTTACCTTTGAAGATCAAGGAAATAGGTTCTGCGCCAGTTATCGCTTCAACATTGTCATACTTGTAGGAAAAACGTTTTACATTGTCGTTGGTGGAGGCAGATAGCTCCATGCCGCCGCGAGTTGCATCCGTGATAATCTTTGAATCCCCCGAATCAATAGTGTTGCGGGGGTGTGCAATCTCAATGGATGGATTACTCGGGATTACGGCTTTGTTCATCGGTAGCGTAGCTGAATTTCCAGCATTGGCAGACGCCCGTTCGTATGTTATGACGGCATCATTACTCGGCCAAGAAAGCCATTTGATAATCAATGACGCCCGCAACAAAGCGGTTCTATCCGACCCATCTAAATCCACAAAACAATTGTAAGCGATCTTGCATGGCCTTGCCATCCCATAACCATCAGACTTGAGCCAAGAGGTTCTTCTTGCCCGGATTTGTGTTTGGAACTGTTTTGTCCGATGCAAGGTCATCTTCTTGCATATCCATGTCAGGATATCGTGAGCATTCTTTACAGGAATATCTAATCCAGCGATGCGCAAGGATATATACTTTGCTTCGTTAGGAACACCTTTTACAGCGTCAACAACATTGCAAGTTGAACGTCCAACACCGGATGGGGTGCCAACTGTGCTCATACACACCTCCTTTGCCGAACTGCCATTGCTGCAATGAAATGCGGCAGGACTTGTGTGTAGAGCGACAAGGCGTCCATTTTATCGATAGTCGCCAGCTTGTGGTGAAGCTTCGTTTGTATGATATCTGCAACGATAGACAGCTGCTGCAAATCGACGCACAGACCTTGCCAAAACCGTGCAGCCAACACCCAGGCGTTATCTTCGTAATCCTTCTTGTTCAAATAGTCGCTAATGCGGGAATCCGAAACTCCAACTGCGGCAGCAGCCGTTTGCTGGGTGATTTCCTTTGCGGCAGACTCCGCCTTGTGCCAATCTTTCTTCATCGTCCTGGCAAGGGCAATTGCGCTGTCTTTGTAGTATTCGGCGAGCGACTTTAGATTGTCTTCAAGATCGGCATCAGTCTTGCGAAGATTCTTCTTTTCCTGACGTCGCCTGTCAGTATCAGCCCTGAACCGAATCCGTACAGGATCGAGAGAGACTGCCGGCTCCCCGTCAGGCATCAGTTCGTTGGCGGCAAAGACAAACGGGAATGCGGATTCGTCATAGTCCTTCGATACCTTCGCCGCTACAATGACTGAACCTTGCGAGCCACTGGAAAGAGAGCTGAACGATAACGCGGTGACGCTGTCAAACCTGCGCAAGAACCACGCTCTGCGTTTGCGGTTAGAAAACGCCTCGCCAGTCTCGCCAAGATCCCATGCACCATGCAATTCATCAGACGGTCTCGCCGTTTGACACTGGAGCGCGGATGCAAAGAGAGCTGCGAATGCTCCGACTTCGATAGCGTACTTCACTATTGATTCGCTCGGTACATCCATCAGTTCGCCTGTCTCTGCGCAACGGACACAAAATGCCGGATCGCCGCCAGTCGCCCGTTTTTGTTTCGGGCGAGGGAATGTGTCACACGCTGTGCAATCGGTGCAGACGTAGTCTTCTGGGGCAAAACCCGCCGGACGCAAAACGCCTGCATCTATCCATGAAGCGAGGTCTTCGCCTTTCCAATCCCTAGGAGTGAGGACGTCGCGCTTCCCGGCGATCTTGCTCGCTATGCGTTCAAGTATCGCCATCGGCAGGCTCCTTCTTGGTTATGTTGTTCTCCTCAAGAAAGCGACGCATGGCATCACATATGTGCCGCGGAACGTCTTGGAACCCATGTTCTGAATCCTCGCTAATCTCAAATGTTTTTGATCGGTTACGCCGTGTGGCAGTATCGAACCACGCACGGAGCCGGACACGCCTTGCTATCGTTCCTTTCGGGAATAGCGTTGCCAACTTGTCAGCCGCAACCTCCGACTGTTCATCATCGTCCGGATGCTGATCATTGTATATTGCCTCGTAGAGGCCGATTGCACCCTGTGCAATGCTTGTCTCCCTGTAGGAGCGCTGGCTCGTAGATGAGCCGCGAAGCAGCACGTCCAGCCCCACAACCGTGACATTGCGGACTGTGTTCTTCGAGTCGCTGCCAAGATTGGACTTGGGGCTCGTGATGAATTGCGAGAGGTCGTAGTGGACTTCGCCGACAATCTTATAGCCGCCCACGCCGAACAGCACATTGCAGAACCGCTCGGCTATGGTCTTGGCGTGTGTTCCGTTGCGGTAGTGTACGCAGATGCGGTTTGATTCGTCATCGAGCGTGACAACAAGCTTCACAGAGGGGTTGAACTGCACCCACTCGAACGAACTGTCCTTCTTGGCCTCTTCAAGTTCTAC
>JALHHX010000307.1 GCA_022837245.1 Lentisphaerota bacterium | reverse complement strand
AGGCGATCACCTCGGAGTACCTCGACTATGAGGAGGTGATGGAGAAGTTCGACCAGTCGATGCGCTGGCTGGCGAAGGTCTACGTGAATGCGCTCAAGATCATCCACTACATGCACGACAAGTATGCCTACGAGGCGTTCGAGATGGCATTGCACGACGGTGACGTGGAGCGCA
Organism: Lentisphaerota bacterium; assembly: GCA_022837245.1. Taxonomy (GTDB): domain Bacteria; phylum Verrucomicrobiota; class Kiritimatiellia; order RFP12; family UBA3636; genus JAAZFF01. Next base: position 1,448 of record JALHHX010000307.1, on the reverse strand, counting down.
TCCGGGCGACCGGCATCGCGGGCCTCTCGATCGTGGCGGACTCACTGGCGGCCATCCGCGACACGCGCGTGAAGGTGATCCGCGACGAGCGGGGCATCGCCGTGGACTTCGAGCGGGAAGGGGAGTATGTGCCCTTTGGCAACAACGACGACCGCACCGACCAGATCGCGGTGGAGATCACCCGCAAGTTCATGGGTTACCTCCGTCAGCACGAGACCTACCGCAATGCGAAGCCGACACAGTCGATCCTGACCATCACCTCGAACGTGGTCTATGGCAAGAAGACGGGTGCCACGCCGGACGGACGTCCTGCCGGCGAACCCTTCGCACCGGGTGCCAACCCGATGAACGGTCGCGATAAGAAGGGGGCCGTGGCGGCACTGGCATCGGTGGCCAAGCTGCCGTTCCAGCATGCGCACGACGGCATCTCCTATACCTTCGCGGTCTCCCCGGGATCGCTGGGCAAGGAGCGGGAGAACAGGGTATCGAACCTGGTGGGACTGCTGGATGGTTATTTCACCGCCGACGGAGGGCAGCACCTGAATGTGAATGTCTTCGACAAGGAGCTGCTGATGGATGCGATGGCGCACCCGGAGAACTACCCGCAGCTGACGATCCGCGTCTCGGGCTATGCGGTGAACTTCATCAAGCTGACACGTGAACAGCAGCTGGATGTGATATCGAGGACGATTAATCAGAAGCTGTAAGCTGTTAGCTTTTAGCTTTTAGCTTATCGCTTATGACTTACAGCTTATAGCTTATAGCTTATCGCTTATCGCTTTTAGAAAGGGGATGTTTTCTTGTCTGCACTTATTCCCTGACCTGTCAGCGACTCGGTTATGAAAAGAGAAGAACTCGCTTCGCTCAAACAACTTCTCTTTTTCACATAACCTTCGTCGGACAGGTTCCCAGATAATAACTGAGGAGCAAGAAAACATCCCTCTTTACAGCTGATGCAGTAATATCCCATCAGCATACATCAACATCATCATCAACCTGAAAAGAAAATGGCTGGAAATATTCACTCTCTGGAGAGCTTCGGTACGGTGGACGGCCCGGGGATACGTTTTGTGGTGTTCCTGCAGGGCTGCCCGCTGCGCTGCCTCTACTGTCACAACCCGGACAGCTGGGAGAAGGGGAGCGGCAGCTACCGGATGACACCGGAGGAGCTGCTGGAGGAGGTGATGCGCTACAAGAGCTTCATCGCCAAGGGGGGGGTTACCGTGACCGGCGGCGAGCCGCTGATGCAGGCGGAGTTCGTGCGCGACTTCTTCCTGCTCTGCCGCCAACAGGGGATCCATACGGCGCTGGACACATCGGGTGCCCTCTGGTCGCCCGCGGTGCGTGAGGTGCTCGATGCGGCGGACCTGGTACTGCTCGACGTGAAGACGATCGACCCGGTGCAGCACAAGGAGTTGACGGGTGCCAAGATCACCAACACGTTGCGC
>JALHHX010000306.1 GCA_022837245.1 Lentisphaerota bacterium | reverse complement strand
ACCGTTGTAACCCTTGACATGCAGATACCAATTTCCCCCGGCTGTCGGGGTCGTGTTGAGCGTCCCGGATGACCATAACGCCTCGTTGTCCGCCCAATTATGCGTGGGCGACTGATTCCAAACATAACGGTAATACTGGACTTTGCCGGCGCCAAAGCCTCCCACCGCCGTCCAATTCACAATCGTGCCCGGAGCGCAAAAGAATGAAACATCCCGCGTCACGTTATTGGTTGTCGGGGGCACCGACAAGGTCCAGACGACCTGGGAATCCTTCTGGCCCGTCGTGTTGGCCCACGCGCCCCGGCCCTGGCTCGTGTTATCCCGCGCTTCAATCGTGTAGGTGTAGGCCGTGTTGGCCGTCAACCCCGTGTCATTCTTCGACGTGTCCGTCCCCCAGGTGTAGATCGGCGAGGCATCCCGATATACCTGCACCCCCACATCCCCCCGCCGGTAATGATTGCTGGAGGTGGGCGACGCTTCGTCCGCCGCCTCGGTTGCGCCGGCCCCAATCCCCACCCCTTGGTCCAGCGGAATCGCCCAGGCCAGGTTAATCTGGCTGGTGCTGGCCACCGTCACACTGCTGAAACTCGGATTCTGGGGAGCGACGTTGTCCACATACACATCCATGTAGTTCCCCGGCCCGCCATCACCCCAGTTCCACCCCCCACTCGCCCCATTGTCCTGAAAGGAGCACCGCTTGGACTTGCTGACTGAGAAGAAATGAAACCGCCGATGCCCCGTAACCCCCGACTGCGTATGCGACCAACTCGTTCCGCTCGAACTGACGTCCGCATAATTGCCCTCGCTAATGCCATAACCCCACTCAAAATGCATCACCTTCCAGAACGGCACCGGCCCCGTCACGGACGCCGTCCCGCTGGCCGTCACCGTCGTGTTATTGCCGTAGTAGTTGGCATTGGGCTGCGGGTTGCTGCCCCCGTAAAAATTGGCCACATCAATCCGCGGATACCAGTCGTTCTGCTCGTAGCCCAAGCCATAGCTGCCGCTGTAGCGGGTCACAGAGGGTTCATTCCAGCCTCGGTCGCCCCCGTTGCGCAGACTGACCGTGCCGTTGAATCCATATACGCCATTGCGCACCTTGAACAGAATCCGGCTCCACCCGGCCGGCATGCTGATCCCTCCCGTCTCGAATTTATCCCGCTCGCAGCATTGGGTGCCCGACGAAATCAGCGTGCCATTCACATAGGTCTTCTGGTCATCGTCCGCCCCAATCAAAAACTTCGGCCCCGCCCCGCCCGGCGAATACATCCACGCAAACCCATAGGAATAGCAGTTATCACAGTTGCCATAACTGGACGCATTGCCCTTCCAATCCAGCTTGTTGGCCCAGTTGCAGTCCCCGGTCTGAACCCGCCCGGGCACTTTGCCCCCGTAGTTAAACACGTTGCCGTGCGAGGTGTCCACCGCCGGGTAAAGGTAAATGTCTGATTCCGTCCAGCCCGTGGCGTTGTCGACGATAGTGCCGCTATAGCCCCCCAGGCAAACCCAGTCGTTGATGTAATCCCATTTCTCACCGTAGATACGACCCTCCCCCGCCGTCACCGCATTAAAGCCAGTGTAGCAGTTGGGATAGACAGTATCATCATAGGGATAAAAATATACCCGGCTGAAGCGATC
>JALHHX010000305.1 GCA_022837245.1 Lentisphaerota bacterium | reverse complement strand
GCGGTGGTGGGCGAGGCCCTTTGTTATTGGCGCATGAACTTCCCTCCCCAGCTTATGACCTACAAAGCCAAAGACTCTTGGCCGGCGTCCGATGGTGCCTAGCTCCGCGTGGAGCGCCAGCCAGGCGCCTGAACCCCAGCGGCACGAGCACCGAACAGTTTATTTGCTGGCCGGCGAGCAGTTCAAAGCGCCGAGGACGGTGCGAGCCGAGGCCAATTCGATGTTGGGGGCTACGCCGGAGTGCAGGGTATGCTCCCGGTAGCTCACAACTCACTCGCGCAGCGCGCAAAAGCAAATTTTTATTAGTGGATAATCACATGGTCGCGCCCATTAGCGCGCCATGAAAAATGTCGCTATTACAAGCAGGTAATTGATAACTTTCCAGCTCCGTGATACGTTCGCACGCCATGAAAAATGCCGCTATTACAAGCTTGTGCATCGGGACGCTGGCGGTTGGCCTTATAGTCGGCGCTGGGATCGGCGCGTGGTGGTCTGGGCGTGTATTCACCAGGATGATGTACGCCAAGCCCGAAGTGGATCAGGCATTTTTGGCGGCGCAAGAGGCAGAGTGGGCAGCCCGCCTTCGCTTGAACGAGCCAGAGAACACCCTTCGAGATTTAGAGAATTCCATTTCCTTCCGTTTGGCGACGATTGCGACTTGGGAGACCGTCGCACCGGCAGACGAACAGACGCGGAAGGCGCGCGATAGATTTTTGACGGCAGTGAAGGTTTACGGGCAGAGTTATCCCCTTGGCGGCCCCGACGCCGCAGGCATCGAAACGCTGTTGGCCGCAGTCCCGGGGCGGAGTTCGGCGAGCGCCTGCAAGAATGGTGTTTGTCGGCTCGATGATTTGCGGATAGCGAGAGCAGGCACGACGACCAATACCCCGTGATACACCCGTGCTGCGTTGAACACGGGTGGGCGGGGGGAAAGCAAATTTTAACGGGCAGCATCAAAGACCAGCGGCAGGCGGCATGAAAGCCGGCGAACTGGCGTTGTGAACGAAAGGCAAGAATGTTAGGCTAAGGCATGAAGATTGATTATACCGTGCAAATCTGGCGCGAGGGAGCGCAGTTCATTGCGCATGCGATGCCCCTGGACTTGGCCAGTTCGGGTAGCACACCCGAAAGGGCCCGCCAGGCAGTGGACGAGGCGGTGCGCTTGTTCCTCGCCACCGCGGCAGAACACGGCACTCTCAATGAGGTCTTGGAAGATGCCGGGTACTGCCGCGAAGGCGACTCCTGGCGAGGGCCGGATTGGCTCGGAGTCGAGCAACGAAGTTGTCTGGCGGCGGCATAGTCCCGTTTCCATGCCGCGATTCAGTCCAGAGCACTGGCGCAACCTGGAAGCCGTGTTCGTGGCCGCCGGTTTCCGTTTTGCTCGTCAGGAGGGCAGCCATAGGTCCTACGTGAAAGAAGGCGTGGCGCGGCCGGTGGTTATTCCTGTTTACCGGGAGGTGCCAGTCTTCATCATCCGAAACAACTTGAAGACCGCTAACCTATCGCGCGACGACTATTTCAGACTGCTCTCCCAGGTGAAGTGAGGCATTCACTGGCGTCGCGCTGGATGCCCCCGGGCGTATGGAGTCTCGCATTGGCTGTCCACGCATGGACAGCCATCTTCAGCGCATAAAGGCC
>JALHHX010000304.1 GCA_022837245.1 Lentisphaerota bacterium | reverse complement strand
TGAAGGAGTAGCAAAACGCTCTTCACGCACAGGTCGTAGCCCTAAAATGTCAGCTTATTCATATCTTATCAAAGGCTTTATGAATGCAGAAGACAGAACCTCAGCCCCTTACAAGCCAATTTGGCATAATGTTGACATTGGTCCAGGTGACATCGGTCCTGCATCATTTACAACACACATTGATTCAGGTTCTCTTTATCTTGAGTGGGATTACCCAAATTTACCCATAAATGCTTCAGCTAACGACATTTTGGTTTGTGTAATAATTGATTGGGAAAAATTGGAATGGTACATTGAACCTTCAGCAATGAAAAGGTCTGAAGGAAGCAATGAATTTGTTTTGTCCCCTCACTTTACAAATGTAAATACTCCTAAGGCAGTTATTGCATTTTTTATATCTCCGGACAAATCAAAATGGAGTGCCGAGTTCCCTCTTCTTTCAAACATACAATAATTGCAAGTAATTACAAACAAAGAACTTAATTCAACCCTTCTGGAATTCTTAGAAGGGTTGGATTACTATTATCCCGCCACAAAACCGCTTTTTCAGCTTCTTTACAACAAAGGGTTTAGAAGTATAGAAGTTAATGATTTACAGCGTTTTACAATAGTTAGCGAAACAGAATTAAGATTTAAACCCGCAAAAAATAATCGTTACAGAACTTTTTTAATTTCAGACTTTCCCTCAGACTTTATCGCAGCCATACGTAATCATTCGCCGAAATACATTTCAATTTCCTGCAACACAATGCGATATACATTTAACAATTTGTATAAGTATCGGAAAGTTTTTTCGGGCGACAAAGAAATTTCATTACATTTGTTTCGATATAATTTTTGTAGAAAGCTTTTTGATTCAGGGGAAACAAGCATGCAAATTGCTGAAAAACTCGGAGAGATAGATTTAAGCAATCTGGATTGTTACTTATTTGCAGATATTTATAGACTCTAAAAAATGACACAAATGGCCCGTAAAAGTAAACCGCATTAGAAATTAAGATTTTGATTTAACATTTATTAACATCTTTTAACAAAAACTTAACAAAAACTTAACATTAACTTAACATTAACTTAACATTGACGTTGTACCTTTGTATTGCCCTTAAGGCTTTTTGCGGTTAGCCCTCTGAGGGTGGGACATTTGAGCCTGGGAAGAATAAAAATCCCGGGCTTTTTCATCAAAATGTTTCACGTGAAACAATCAGAAAGAAAAATTACAACCGCAAAATTTTCAAGGCGTCCATCCCAATAACATGGACGCCGAAATTTAGAGGAAATCGGCAAAAAAAAATTTGAAAAATTTTAAAATGCGCAACATGACTAAGTTTGACGACTATTTCACGAAAAAAGGCCGAAATGTTTCACGTGAAACAATTGGGCAAAATTCTGAGTTTATAATTTATAGAGTAATCGGGGAAAATTGGAAAATTGAAAGAGCATCCAAATTTTTCAATGACTTTAATAAAAACGTAGATTTCAGAGAAGCATTTTTGTTGTGTAATGTAGTTATAGTGCGTCTCAGGGAAAAAAATTTATGCCCCTACTGTGTTGAATACTTTGAAAATTTAACACAAATTTACCAACATTTAAAATCATGGCACTGCTAAGTTTGTTCAATATTGATTGGAAACAACTTGCTT
>JALHHX010000073.1 GCA_022837245.1 Lentisphaerota bacterium | reverse complement strand
TACTATCCGCACTGCTAATCCTGGAACAGATGGCGCTACGAGAGAAGGGCGGCACAGGGACGCCGCTTCCGGATCTGAAGGAGATGATAAATTTCTTCCGCCTGTTCGCCGACAAATGCCACCACGGCAAGGAGGAGAACATGTATTTCCCGGCTCTTGAGGAGGCCGGAATCCCCAAAGACGGCGGGCCAATCGGGCAGATGCTGATAGAACACGAACAGGGCAGGAAATACATTGCCGGCATGGTGGCAGCCACTTCGGGGGAGAAGGTCGACAGTGCGTCCTTTTCCAATAACGCCCTGGGATACGTCGGGCACATGCGACAGCACATCGAAAAGGAAAACGGGGTTCTCTTCCGGATGGGCGACAAGGTCTTGAGCCCTGAAAACCAGAAGGAACTGCTTGAAAGGTTCGAAGAGTTCGAGGAGGAAGTCATGGGACCGGGAACCCATGACAAGCTCCACCGAGCACTCCATGCGTTCAGCGAGAAATATCTCCCTTAAGCGAAACTTTTATTTGATCGCGTCGTTCGCCTTGGGAGTCATAGATCCCGCGGCGGCGCTGCAGCTCAGCTACTCCTGACGGGACCGGCCGCCTACCCGCGGCGTATGCCGGCGGCGCCCTCGCGCCTGTAGTCCTGGATTGTGCGCTTTATGCCCTCGTCGAGGTGGATTTTCGGTGTCCAGCCGAATCTGCGCAGAAGCGAGCAATCCAGAAGTTTGCGCGGAGTGCCGTCTGGCTTCGTGGGATCCCATTTGATTTCGCAATCCGCGCCGACGGCGGACTTTACCTTTTCGGCAAGCTGCTTTATTGAGACTTCCTCACCAGAGCCAACGTTTACCCAGTCGGGTGGATTGTCGAGCGACATCGTGAATAGCACCGCGTCGGCCAGATCGTCGGCATGAAGGAATTCGCGTAACGCCGAACCGGTGCCCCAGAGCGTCACTTCGTGGGTCTTGGCGTTGTGGGCCTCTTCAAAACGGCGGATCAAGGCGGGGAGCACATGCGAGTGTTGCGGGTGGTAGTTGTCGCCCGGCCCGTAGAGGTTGGTGGGCATGACGGAGTGGTAGCACACCCCGTATTGGCGGCGGTAGTACTGGCACATTTTGAGTCCCGCTATTTTTGCGATCGCATAGCCCTCGTTCGAGGGTTCAAGCAGGCCGCTCAGGAGCGCGTCCTCGCGTATCGGCTGCTCCGCCATTCGCGGGTAGATGCACGAGCTGCCCAGGAACATCAAGTGCTTGACGCCTGCCCGGAAAGAAGCGTCGATTATATTTGCCGCGAGCACGATGTTCTCGTACATGAATTCGGCCATATGGCTGCGGTTGGCCTCTATGCCGCCCACCTTCGCCGCCGCAACTATCACCGATGAAGGCTTAACCGCCGCGATGTACTCGCGCACCGCAGCCTGTTCCAGACAATCAACCTCTTTCCTGCCCGCCGTGACCGGCGCTGGGAGCCCGTGACTTGCCATGCGCCTCACTATCGCAGATCCAACCATCCCATTGTGCCCGAACACAAGGGTTTTATCGAACTTTTCTTTGAATTCTTTCATTATTTTTCTTGCGCAGTAATTTGTTTATAGCTGTTTAAATAAACGATCGGCGCTCCGGTCACTGGCGTTGCTCCATGAGTGCACGCTCTCGGCGTGCCGCGGCGAAATCGGCATCGACCATCATGCGCACGAGTTCCTTGAAATTGACTTTGGGCTCCCAACCGAGCACCTTGCGTGCCTTGGAGGCGTCGCCAATCAACAGATCAACCTCCGTCGGACGCTCATAGCGCGGGTCGTAGCGCACGTATTCGCGCCAGTCCAGATCAAGCAAAGCGAACGCCTCTTCACAGAATTCGCCTACGGAGTGCGCCTCACCTGTGGCTATGACGTAATCATCCGGCTGGTCTTGCTGGAGCACGCGCCACATGGCGTCCACGTAATCCCCGGCAAAGCCCCAGTCGCGGCGCGCTTCGAGATTACCAAGATAAAGCTCGCTCTGCAGCCCAAGCTTGATGCGCGCCGCCGCCATGGTGATCTTGCGGGTGACGAACGTCTGCCCGCGGCGGGGCGACTCATGGTTGAAGAGGATTCCGTTCGAGGCGTGGAGCCCGTACGCCTCCCTGTAGTTTCGAGTAATCCAGTAGGCGTATATCTTTGCGCAGGCGTAAGGTGAGCGCGGGTGAAAACGCGTGTTCTCGTTCTGCGGCACTTCGTCAACCTGCCCGTATAGTTCCGATGACGACGCCTGATAGAAACGCACGCCGTGGGCGATCCCCGCCTCCCGGACGGCATCGAGCACGCGTATCGTCCCTACCCCCGTCACGTCAGCCGTGTACTCCGGCATGTCGAACGAAACGCGCACGTGGCTCTGCGCTCCAAGGTTGTAAACTTCGTCCGGGCGCAGCTCGTAAAGGAGTTTGGTCAAGCGAGCCGAGTCGGCCAAATCGCCGTAATGGAGAAAAAGCCGCACGCCCATTATGTGAGGATCCTGGTACAAATGGTCTATGCGCTCCGTGTTGAACGTGGAAGACCTGCGAATGAGACCGTGCACCTCATATCCCTTTTCTAGCAAAAGCTCGGCCAGGTAAGACCCGTCCTGCCCCGTGATGCCGGTAATTAAAGCTTTTTTCATTGTGGAATCTCCCTTCTCGACTACTGAATGATGATATGTTAGCTTTTTTGGCGCTTTTTACCATTGACCGGAAGCGCAATAATCTATTATGATTTCGCGCAGACCATGAAAACCGTCATCGTGCTCCTAGATTCGGATCTGATCAGTTCCCTACGCGTACTCGGCGGCGTGCAGGACGAATTTTCGCGTGCGCGCGACATCCGAGTCGCCCCGGTCAATTACAACCAGACTGACATGCTTGAGCATCTGCTCGGAGCGGGCGGAGTCGATGGTGTTATCGGGGCTTTCCCCGGAGACCGCTGGCTAGAACGCCTGACTCACCATGTTATTCCGCTTGTTAACATCGGGTCTATATCCGAAATTAAATCAATCCCATCCGTCACGGCCGATTACGCCGCCACCGGCGCCCTGGCGGCCCGCTACCTGCTGGAGCACGGCTGGTACGCCACCGCCGTCGTCCACGAACGCTCAGTGTTCGCATCCAGACAGATGCGCGAAGGATTCAGTAGCGAGGCGGTCGCACTCGGTGCCACACCTGCCATATTGCCCGACGGCATAATCACGTCTGACTCGATACGCCTCAAATCGTGGCTCGCCACACTTCCCGATCCCGTTGCTTGCTTCTGCACTTCAGACTTCCTCGCACGCCAAGTCTCCAACGCATTTGTGGAAATCGGGCGGGCCATTCCGGAATCGGCGGGCATCTTGGGGGTTGGAGATTCACTTCTCGACTCGGTTCTCTCCCCCAGAACCCTCAGCACGGTTCTCCTCCCTGACCGCCAGACCGGACGCTCCGCCGCCGTAATGCTACTGGCCATGCTTGATGCTCCGGGCCTACGTCCACAATCGGAGACTCTGCCACCTATCCGCGTAATAGTGCGCGAAAGCACGGCGATCGCGCGTTACTCCGACCAGCTGGTAAACAGGGCGGTTGCGCACATATCCTCCAACCTCTTCTCCGTCTGCGGCACGGAAGAACTCGCCCGAATCTGCGGCGCTTCGAAACGCACTCTAGAAATGCGCTTCAGAGCCGCAACCGGACACCCTCCGGCCGAGGAATGGCGCATCCTCCGCCATCGAGAGATCTGCCGTCTGCTCGCCGAAACGAACATTCCTGTGAAAGAAATCGCCGAAATGTCCGGCTATGCCGAACCACCCAACTTTTGGAACGCCTTCAAAAAGGCCGAGGGCACTACCCCGGCCAAGTACCGCGAGGCTCGGAGGTAACTGAACGGCTACTTCATCGGAAACTCGTCTTTGAGCACGGTTTCGCGGACTTTGGACGGTTTTCGATTCTTTGCCGTCGACGTCGATGTACGTTGCGTAGAAGTAGAATTTCTGGCTCGGCTTCAATCCACGGATGAGCAGCGAGGGTGCCACACCTCCGGCGGGAGCGTCGGCAGTCGCCATTGCCTTGGCGCCCTTGCCGTCGGGGTATGCCGACACCCAGACTTTGTACTGCTTGGCAACGGGCACCTGCTTTACAGTCACGCTGACGCGAGTACCGTCGTTCTGCTGCGCTGGCGGCTCGAAATTGATTATTTCAGGGGCGGCGCCCACGCCGTCAGCCGTAAGAACGGCAATCGGATTGGGTATGCCCTTGCCGCCGCGGCTGCGTGGCATGAATAGACGCACCGCCGAGCGCTGCACCTTGACTGGCTCCTCGGTCATCATCTCTGGGCTGTCGTAAACGGCGACAAGGTCGTCGATCTCAATAGCAGGGTCGAGAATTGGGAGCATCTCGTCTGCATAGATCTGCTCTGGACGCGTCTCAAAGAATACCCGCGTGATACGCAGCGGAAGGTCGACGATGCCGTCGCCATCAGTATGGCCCCACCAGACGGTGTCCATCTCGCGGTAGTTGTCGGCCGGCAAGGTGCCAGGCAGAGGGAACTCCATGTAACGCCAGCCGTCGAAGTTGAAGTAAGAGCGCGAATGAATATCGTCACAGTTAAACACGTCCTTTGTGCCAATGCTGCGCCAGTACTCGCCCTTGGCATCCTGAAGCTCGAATACCATGCGGTTCCAAGCCGAGTTACCACGCCCCATCCAGCCTAGCGCGCGCGCTTTGCCAGGAATGTTGATCGCTCTCGGTGGCGTAAAGACGCCGTAGAAGCCGGCCATTGGTTTGTCTGTCGGCATCTCGTTGATGGAAACGCGCCAAACGGTCGAGGTGCCGCCCCTCTCGGTGGACTGCACGCGCTGCGAGGTCATCGGCACGGTCTCACGGACAACGTCCCAATGATTGGACTCAAACGGAACGTAGGACTCCGGATTGTAAAGCCAGTCGGAATTCTCGAAATCATCCAGAACCACGGTGTTGGAACCAGGAGCCTCGTCGTAAACCGGAGTGCCGACCTCTGCTTTTTCTATGGCACCGTTGCGCACAACGATCCAGACCGGTGTCTGCGAGAGCTCGACGGCGATTTCGCCGACTGCTGTGTCGAGAACCGTTTCGTTTCCGTTTTCATCGACCGTCTTCGCCTCGGAACCGGGACTGAACGACAGCTTGAGCGGGCGCTTGCCTCGGATCGTCCAGGCGGGATAGACGCGACGCGCGCCATCGGGGTCCTTGAACCGCAGGCAGTATGCGCTGCGTGTGCCGGTGTCGACAATGCCGTCGTATTCCGCTAGGTCTAGCACGAGAGACATGGTGGCGTAAGCCGCCGCGGCAGGCTTCGGATTGTATTCGGGCGCGCGCCCGATCAAACCGACGCAGCCGTAGTGCTGGCTGCCCCACTGGCCGGAGCAATCGTGCAGCGACCAGGTGTCGAGGAAAACGGTGGAACCCCAAGCCATGCCAAGCGCAGCCGTGCGCACGATGCTATCGGCCTGCCTACGGTGCCCGAGCGCCAGCGGATGACTTGAAGGGAAATACGATTCCAGGTGGACAAGTTCTTTGTCGCCCATCCCGCGATCCTTCATCTCCTTGTGGAGGAAGTACAGACTGCTCGGTTCGGTGGCACGCGGTGGCCGCTCCGGCATGCGTTCGAACTGCGGTTGGTCTAGACCCACGCCATCGAACCAGTCGTTGTTCCAACCCGGTTCGCGGAAGAACGCCAGGAAAAAGCCAGGCGAACAGTGGCCGAATATGAACTTGGCTCCAGGCGCCCCTTTACGCGTGCCCTCCGCCACGGCGAGCGCTGTATTGAAATATCCGGTAACGCGTTCACGCTCTCTCTCGTCATATGTGAACCAAGGCTGGCCGAAAACGTACGACGGCAGACCGTGCGTCATGCGCAGCGAGATGGAATCCTCCGCGAATGCGTTGAAGAACTGGGTGTCGGGATGGTCTTTCATTAGCGCGGCCGCTTTCGCCGCAGTGTTTGTCACGACCGTGTTGCGTCCCTCCTTCTCCGGAGGATTAACCTTGGCCCAAGGCTGGTAGCCGCGACCGTAGATGCGGTTGTGGCCCGGTGCCAGGCCCCATGCGGCGCGGTTTGTGGCAGTGTGTGGCGCGCCTAGGAAGCAACCCAGAAGACGCATCTGGCGCATGTAAACCTCTGGATCGGCCTCGGTGCCGTGGGCACCGCCCCAGATGTAAAGCCCGAAGCGCGATGTTTTGCTCGTGGCCTTGCGGTCTTTGTCGGAAGGCAGCATAAGGAAAGTGCCATCGCGCTTTTGCGCCCAGCCACCCGAGGAGACTTCAGTTTTGACCTGGTAGAGTCCATACTCCTTCGTCTCCGGCGCGAATTCGACCCGCTTGCTTTCCCCCGGTTGGATCGTCACATCCTGTTGCTTTTCAAACACAGTGCCAAGCGGCCCCTCGCTGCGCACCTTGACGCGGATGTTCTCCGCCTTCGCGCTCTGGCTTTTCATTTCGACAAACCACTTTGCCTTCTCGGCGTGCTGATAGAGGTTGCCGCGCTGTTCGCCTGTGCCGTAAGCCGAGACAGGCGCCTTCTCGAAAGTCACGCCATACACGCGCGCGGAGCTCGGCAACCCTCCCGGGAAACTGCCATAGCTGCACGGATCGGGATATGCCACAAAACCATGCGTTTGCTTGGTGAGTTCCACAGCCATCAAGAGACCTTGATCACGGTAATCCCCTGCAAGCGCCCCTGAATCAATGTCGATGGGAATCGCCCAGAGGAATCCTGGCTTGCCTTCCTTCATAAGCACTTCCACACGCCTGGCGTACGAAGGCGCGTTCGTGGCCGCCGATTCGGGTACCACCCGCGCTGAGTCGACCTCCCATCCAATGCCTGGCTTGAAGAAGCGGACGGTTAGAATTGGAGTGCTGTCTGGTTCGCCATCTGCCGCGGCAAGCACCCATACACGGCTGTAGGAGGCGTGCGGCACGTAGAATTTAAGCTCCGAGGGATCGTACGCCTGAGGCCCCATGTACGTGGTGGTTGGCTTTGACGCCGGGTCATACCCCCATTGCCTGTTGTAGCGATAAAGGCTAACGCCAACATCGACATGGTCGCGCCCCACCTCAACAGCGGGTAGCAGGAACGGAACTCCGCCCACATTGACGAAGCCTCCCGCGTCCGCCTTCAACGACTCGCGGTCCACAAAAGAGCCCGCGTTTACAAGACCGTCGAGAGGCGCTGTGGTGAACTGCTGAGCAAGGGCTGGCAGCGGCTTGATCTCAAAGCTGTCCACGAAAACAGTGCCGTTCATCGTCAATCGCACAGCGCCCTTCCCGTCTAACTTGTTTGGGCCGGAACCCTGCAGCAAGCCGTCCACATACAGAGTAACGGTTTCCGGGCGCACCTCGGCGCGCACGCGGTGCCATGTCCCGGCAACCCCGATATCCGACATCTCCGTGAAATCGTTTTCAAGGCGAATTCGCTGCTCTTCGTCCATAACAGGCGAAATATTGTCAACCGTGAAGCGAGGTGCAGGCATTGTGCAAGGCCAGTCGCCCTCCGCGGGCTTCCCTCCGAATTGCACCGATCTCGCCATCTGTTTTGCCGTTGCGGGCGGACGAGAGGTTGATGCGGTAGCATGCGTTCGTGCCCGAGACGCCGAAATCAATAGAGAGGCTGCCCGGCGGAATACGCACAAAAGCCTCGATGCTGTACGAGGCGGCGGGGATTTCATCGGACATCATAGTGACGGGCACAGTCCCGCGTCCCAGTGGAATCGGGAACGGATATCGAACGTAGCGGTTGAGCACAGTGTCGTTAGTCCAGACGAGCGCCCCATCCACCTGCCACGTCGAGCCCCACAGATCCATGGTCGTGACGGGCGGCGGAAGTGGCGCGGCCACCGCGCCGATCCGCATCGTTGAAACCACCAGAAGCCCCACGGCGATCGCCGCAACGCATGAGAACGCCTTTACCATTGTTTTGCTCTCTGTCATTTTCCGCACCTTTTTTTGTCGTAAAAATTTTATTCGAATCACAGCCATTGTAGCATATTACTTTTCTCCGGGGCAAAAAACTTCTGAGCGTGTCTTATTATGTCTTTGCCATGTAAATTTAGGTGTTAGGTATTAGGTTTTAGGTATTAGGTATATAGGTATTAGGTGTTAGGCCCCAGGCCATAGCGGGGTATAGGGTGTAGGGTACAGGATGTAGGCCCTAGCGAGGCAGTTTGAGGCGATACGGCGGGGTGCCGCCCGGGATTTTGAGAACTACCCACTGCCTACTATCCACTGCCCCATCCTCCGGAGGCGGAGGGGACCAGGCCCACGTCCATAGGATTTTCGTGGGAATCGACGGAATCGAATGATTCGACATAATCGACTTCGTCGATTCCACCGATTATGGCGATTCCCTCGACAAACGAAGTGTCGCGGAACGATAACTCGCAGAGACCCTTTGCTGCGTGGATGTATCCGCAGATGGCGGAGATAAACGCAGATTTTTCTCTTGCTACGTGGGAGGCATCACGCGAAGACACGACGCCGCGAAGCCCCTAGTCTTAATCCTACTCTTAATCTTACTCTTACTCCTAATCTTAATCCCAATCCTAACCATGGCAGAGAGGTCTCGCCACCCCGAGTGCGTTAGCGAGCGTATCGGAGAACATCGTAGTTAAAAACCCTCAAGACCAAAGCACACAAATTTGGAGCCTCTGTCCCGCATTTTCAATTTAAAACTCCGAAGCCCCGCTAACGCTCCGCCCTTGACATCCGTTCTTTGGGGTTGCGTATTGCGGTTTCGGGAGCAACAAAATAAAAAATCGGTTGCTGGGCTTGGCGCTCTTCGCGAGCTTGGCGCTGCGTCGCCGCCATGGGCGTCTCCTCGCTCCGACTCTGCCGAGTCGGTTCCAAAATCGCGGTCGCTCGGCGCTCCGCTTGAGCTTTGCGCTCTTTTGGTGGCGGGAGACAACCGTGTATGATGAGCACGTCTGCTAAGCACACTTGATCAGCACTCCAAAACCCCGCGCGACAAGGGCGGATCGGTAGCTACGCAACAATCCACTAAATATACGTTAAATCACACGTGGCAATGACAAAAATCGCTCATCTGCGGACACCTCCACGTAGCAAGGGCTTGGTGGTGGTTATTGTTCCACTGGTCGAATAATGTTTGTGCGTTGGACTGGCTAAAAAATTACGCGCAGATACTGGTCGGCCTTGACGCCGGGGAGCGTTTTCGTCTCGTCGTCCCAGCGCACCACGACATCGACGGTCGCGTTAGTGCCAAGACCCAGATGCGCGAGCGCCTCCTCGCCGCTCGCGTAGCCGTTGGAGACGACTATGTCGGAACGCCGCAGCAGCGCGTCGGCTTCTCCCGCGCGACCCGCTTCGTAGACGCGCACCGTGGAGCCTATGCCCATGGTGTTGCGCTTGCCACCGCCGACCACCTGGACCGTAAGCCAATGGCCGCCCTCGGTGACGTTGCGGAAAAGGATCGACGGGGTCTCGTCCCAGTCGAACCAGGCGCCGAGGAAAAAGTCGACACGCCCGTCGCGGTCGAAATCCACAATTGGAGCGCTGGCATAGTAGCCAACCGAGCGTTCCAGCGGCGGCTTGCTGAAGCGCGGCAGGCCGTCTGGCCCGTTGCCGAGGTTGCGGAACGACATCGGTTGGAGCGTGCCCGCTTCGTCGCGCCAGATCACGGCCAGAAGCAAATCGTTCTTAGTATCGTTATCGAGATCGACGATCGCGAGGTTGCCTATTTTCACGGCGAGATCGGTCAGCCCTTTGGGCGGGAGAGCGCCCATCAGCCCCGTCTCTTTCGTCACATCACGGAACGACGGCAGACCTTTTTTAATTCCCTCGTTGATATAGAGGCGCAGTTGCGCGTCCCTGCCATGCTCGCCCGTTAGCAGGTCGAGAAGCCCGTCGCCGTTGGCGTCGCCGAACACGGCGCCACAGGTTCTGCTCGTTTTATCCGTCGTCTGTGGCTTTATGAACTTCCCGCGATCGATTTCCTTGTATTTGCCGTCCGGTCCGCTCACGAACATGCGGTTGCTGTCAGCCACGAAGAAGTCGAGCTGTCCGTCGTCGTTTATGTCGCCGACTGCCAGGCCGAACCCAGTGGTGCCGTCCGCTGGTAGGCCGTAGGCTTCGCGGGCGTCTTCGAAAACCATATTGCCCTTGTTGATCAGCACCATCAGGGTGCCCTTGCCCGTTTTCCAGTTCGAATAATTGTTGTCGCAGGCCACGAGGTCTAGAAGTCCGTCGCCGTTGAGGTCGACCGGCGCGATGTTGCGCCACCCCATCGGATTAGGCCAGTAGCCCTCGGATGGCGTCGCATCCGTGAACGTGCCATCGCCCGCGTTCTTCCAGATTTTGGTCATGACCTCGTTCGTCTTGGTCGTGTGGCAGGCGACGACCATTTCCAGATCGCCGTCCTGGTCAAGATCGGCCATGAGGACATGCGCAGGCCTGGCGTATTGCTCTTCGTACTGCAGGTGCTTTTGTCCGTCGAGCTTGAAATCGCGGCCTTTGTCGCTTACGAAAAGCATGTTCGGCAGCGGTCCGTCGTACCAGCGCGGGCGGTTGGCAAATGCTCCGATGTAGAGCTCAGGCCATTCATCGCCGTTGA
>JALHHX010000303.1 GCA_022837245.1 Lentisphaerota bacterium | reverse complement strand
TATACTTCCCACAGAATTGGAGTAATTGATGAACAACCTGTTCAAAAACAACAACTTATTAATTTTTTATGTTCTTTTGTCTTATTTACTTAGGTGCCCAGCGACCGAAGTTCTCGAATCATCACCACTTGGGGAAAATAGGGGACAGACCCCAAAATTTCCCCCAAATTTTGGTAGTCGGGTCATTTGCGCCAACTCCGGTGCCAGACTCATTTCCGCTGGTGTCAGACCCCTTAAAATGGTGTCAGACTCGTTTCGGTTGAGACTCGTTTCTGTTGGTGCCAGACTCTTAACGAAGGTGTCAGACTCAATTATGTTATGTGCTAGTGCTCTCTTTCGAGTTTGCATTGAATCACGATTGGCTTCCTCCGATAGCGTCGAACCGACACGCTTTTCTTACCGGCAAGTTGCCAGAGAGGACGCTCAATTGTTTTGTGGCCGTCGGCCTCAACAATGACAGTGCCGCGAAGCGCGAAGCGGCCGTTGTCCCAGAACAAGACGCGGGTTCCACCCGCTGGGAATGCCGCACGGAAGGCGAAACTCCCGTTCGCATCGGCCATGCCTGATGCGTAGTGCTCACTCTGCCACTTCTGCAATTCGGCTGGAGTCATGTGGGCGACTGCATTCGTTATCTTCATCACCCTATCATACTCGTTATCTCGGAATGTGACTCTGGCCCCCGAGGCAGGGGAGCCGTCGTATCTCTGCACGACCACATGGACCTTACGGAAGACAGCGCCGTCCCAATGAATGTTCGGTGCCAAAACGGAGACGGCACCTGACAGCACTACGGCGAGTATGATGATTCCTATGATTTTTCTTCGCGTAACGTCGAACCTCTGCCTGATGCCGGGTCTTTCAGTTTTTGAACGACCTCCAAGAACGTCATCGCTGGCAGGGTTCTCCAAAAAACAACATCCTTTTCCCTGCCTACGGCTTTCTCCACGGCCATTATCGCACAAGCCCCCCAAAAAATCGCCCGTACGATCCCAAAAAACGATGTCCGCCGGGTCGTCAGGAAGAAAGATCGTGTTCTTGGGCCACCTCAAGCATCCGATTAAAATGCGGGACACCTGGGCTGCCAGTTCTCTAATCTGCTGCGGGCAACTTTCCCACGCCGTTAGGTCCCCCGAATCGCGGGTCTTGAGTTGTCGGATCAGGTCGGCGTAGATACGCCGCTGCGTTCCGATAACTGGAAACCACATCATCATCTGCTCCATTGGCTTCAGAGGCTTCCAGTCCACGCACCATGTGAGTGCTTTCGCCATTCTATCCTCCTTCCTGCCTAACATGATAGTACACGTCAGAAATAGCAAAGTCTTACGTCATGATAAAACTCGCCATTTGCCAAAACATCACGTGCGTTGCCGCCTCAAGAGACCGAGCGCCAAAGTGATCTTAATGGATGACCTCTCATGCGGGCTAATGTATACAAGCGTGGCAGCCCATGTCAATCGGGAAATGACCGCATCGGCGAGGCGCATCGGCGAGGCCCACCGCTGATGTGGCGGACAGGCCGGCTATTCGTCAAGCACGAAGCTGCTGATCGTTTCGACGTATTGTTCGAAGCCCATTCTCTGTGGTAGATCATTGTGTCCAGCTCCGAGTACGGGAACAAGCACCTTCGGTTCTCCTGCATTTTCGTGT
>JALHHX010000302.1 GCA_022837245.1 Lentisphaerota bacterium | reverse complement strand
GGTGTAGCAGGTTCATTGAAGACGACTGTTCCCTGTGCGCAGCTTGGCTGGGGGCTGCCCAGCCAAGCTGCCGCAATCACCACGATATTTAGGAATCGCCGCGACATGTTCGATTACTGCTGCCGCCGGAGACGGAAAAACTCGTACGGCTGTGTTGAGCTTACCAAGACCGAATTCGTCACGCCTTCCGCCCTGACCGTCGCGTTGGTCTGCCACGCCACCAAGTCGGTTGAACTGAGCAGGTGAAAATAAGCGCCGGGATCTGCCGTGAAAGTCAGGAGCACGTTTGTCCCGGACGGACTCGCCTCAATCGAAGTGAAAACAGGTGAGACAGGCGTTTCGCCGGTCGTGAGCACTGAAACCCACTGTGCCGACGGAACTGGACCACCCAGCAGACCACCGGAATGCGTCACGACTATGCGATACTTTCCCGGAGTCGGGTTGGCGATATAGACTTGTTCAACGTTGTTGCGGTTGTCCACGCCAGTCGTGGCGGCTGCGGCGCGGGCCGATTCCGTTTTGTTCGTGAGATCGGGATTCAGAATCCACGGATAGTACACATTGGTCGCGCCGACCTTTTCCACGCGGAGATCAATGTTGTTGACCAGCATCGGCTTTGTGAGGTCAACAATGACAATGTTAGTCGCCGGGCCAGCCGGGTCGCTCCAAGCAGCAGTCGCCTTGAATGGTACACTATCGACGTCCACTTCCCAACTCACAGTGTTGCTCACGCCGATTTCGAACTCCTTTATATGCGTTCCGCGTCCGTGCTGTTGGTCGCGTTCCACCTGTGCTACGCATGAGGCCACGTTGAACAATCCATAGCCCATTTGAAAATCAGGCCCAGCACCGTCCACGTCATCCGCAGTGTGAATCGCCAGCCCGCGCAAAGTAGAAGACAACATTGGTTGATTCGTGCCCACATAGCGGTTGTGGAGCTGAACAAGCAGGTTCAACGAGCCACATACATTGGGGCTGGCCATGCTCGTGCCGGAGTCAGCGTAGTAGTGGCTGTTGGAGGCCGCGCCTGTGGAATAGAGGTTCACACCATCACCTACCACATCGGGTTTAATTCGTCCATCGTCTGCCGGGCCAAAACTGCTGAACGTGGACATCCCGACGCTATTCGACCCTGAGTAGCCTCCGATAATGTTGCTCACAGCGCCGACCGTAAGGCAGTTTTTGGAAACCGCATCTGGCGGCAGACAATCGTACCCGCTTGTGCCACCATCGTCAGGCCGCTGGTAGCTTGGCGGGAAGTAGTAATTGACGCCTTGATAGAAGGCGAGGTGTCCGTTGGCCTGGCTTATCGCCGGCTTGCCCGCGGGGCCGCGCTCGTTTCCGGCTGCACGAACGGGGAGATAGTATCGGGAAGCGTAAACAACGCGATCAAGGTTTGACGATCCAGCATCGTAAATTCCAAAGTACCAATCCTCGGTTGCACTGACGTAATGGTCACCGTACCACTGAGGATAATTCGTGCCCAAGTAGTTGCCGATGCCATACCAGCCGATGGTGGCGAGGCCGTAAGAGTGATTGGACAATCTGAACTGGTTTGTGGCGAACTCGGTCGCCATTTCGGCATAGTCACTGATGAAATCATTAGCAAGAACCACTGCGCGGTTAGCCATTCCTTTCGCCGCGTTGGTTACTCCAT
>JALHHX010000301.1 GCA_022837245.1 Lentisphaerota bacterium | reverse complement strand
GCCGGACGCGCACGGGCAGAGGAATTTCAAAATCAAGTTTTTGCAACGGCTGAAAACGGTCCGGGAGATTTACGAGAAGGCGAAGGTGTTCGGCATGGACAAGGGGCTGATGCTGAAGCCGAGCCCGCCGCATGTGGCGAAGCAGCCCCCTCCCCTGCTCGAGGGACCGCGAAGGAACGCGAGCGGCGGCGCGGGCATTGAAGACGTGTTGCCCCGGTATTTGCCGATAGGCGAAACGCAAACGGAAATGACGACGATCCATTTGCGAACGGAAACCTATGAGAAGGCCCGGGAGTTGGCCCCTCGCCTGGACATTTATTATCTTGAGAACGAATGGCGGGAATGGATCGCCAGGAAAGGCGCGCCTCCCAAAGACCCGGACAAGGCGTTTCTCGGGTTCGTCCGGACGAAAGCCGGACAGCATAGAGGCTAAACGCCGTCAGGCGATTGGCTGCTTGCCGTGTTTGATGAACACGTCGTTCAACGCTTCGCGCAAAAGGTCTTGCCGCTGTGCGCCGAGTTCGGCCGCCAGCATAATGTACTGCCGGTAAGTCTCTTCCTCGAATAAACCGCTAATAAGATGTTTTCCTCTTTTCGGCTTCCTGGCGTCGCGCGCGGGATTGGGCGCGGGAGCGGCAAGGGCCGGCTTTGCGGGTTTGGCCTTGAACAGGGAAGCGGTTTTCTTTGCCATAGCGTCATATCCTCATGATTTCATAATATTATAATTCTATGGTTTCATAATCCATTTGTAAAGCGCCCGGATTTCCTCGGCGGCCTTGCCCTGGGGGTCGAACTCCTCGACGCTGTAGCCGCCGTTGATGGCGTGCGAGTAGGCGGCGCGCTGGTGCATCCGGACGGGGACCACGGGGACGATTTCGGAAAGCCCCTGCTCCGCGACGTCCGCCATGGCGCCGCGCGGGGGGGCGGCGTTAAGGAGGATCGCGGTCCGGTCGAGGGCCTTGGATATTTTCAGGAGGTTGAGCGTCGCGCCGATGGCGGCCACGTCGAAGGCCGAAGGCCGGCACGGGATCAGGACGAGGTCGGCGACGTTGGCGGCGACGACGGCCGAGCGGTCGGAATGGGGGGCGGTGTCGATGATGGTGAAGCCCGCCCCGTTGGCCCTGGCCTGCTTGACGAGCGCGGGCAACTGCTCGGGCGTCGCCTTGATGACCTCGGGGGTTTCGGCGTCGCGGCGGCTGTACCACTCGAGGGCGGAGGCCTGCGGGTCGAGGTCGATGATCGCGGCGCGTTTCTTGTGGAGTTCCGCGCACACGGCCAGGTGCACGGCGATGGTGGTCTTGCCGCTCCCGCCCTTTTGGCTGACAATCGCAACCGTTTTCATGGCATGGCCTCATAGTTTCATAGCGTCATGATGCTATGCAATCATTATCTTATGACCTCATTAGCACATAGTTCTATGATAAGAAAGGATTTTTTCCGATTCGGGAAGAGAGAAAGCGGCCGTCAGGCCGCCGCCTCGATCCTGGGTTGCTCCTGCGTTTGATAGCCCTCCAGGTGACCGGCCGCGCGCGAGGCGTGGGAGGCGGCGGAGAAGATGAAGCGCTTGTCGTCCTTCAAGGCCTTGAGCCAATGGGCGATATAGGCGGCGTGGTCTTCGCGGGTTTCCGGGGTGATGGCGAGGTTGGCGCAAAGGAAAG